>JAYTRP010000705.1:0-2761 GCA_043746145.1 Hyphomicrobiales bacterium
ACCGTATGGACGAACTGGGCGTCCTGAGCGCCTACCTCGTGCGTAACCTCCACCATCTGCGCGATTTCAAAGTAGTTCTTTGCCGTAATCACGAAGGAGAGGCTAAGATAAGGCGTCTCAACTTTCGCAGCAATTTTCAGGTCAGCCAATCTTCGCAGGTTTTGCTTGACCTTGAGATAATTCGCGGGCGTCTCTGATACATGTATGTGAGGATACGTCTCCGGCGTGCCTGCGTTTAGCGATATGTGAATGCGATCCATTCCCGCTTGGATCATGCCTTTAGCGATCGGCTCGGAGAGTTTCGATCCGTTTGTAGTCATTAACAACTGCATGTCGTGCGCTTTGGCATAACGGATCATTTCGAGCACATTTCTATTCGAAAGCGGCTCCCCACGCCCGATAAGATCAATCCTGCGCGTGCCCATTGCGTAAAGGTCGTCAACAATGCCCTTGAATTGATCCAACGGCATGAGTCCTGGCCGACCGCCGCCAAAGCGGTTCGCCGTATCAGCGCTTTCTCGCTCCTCAGGGGGATGATCCCAGCAGAAAACACACCTATGATTGCAAGGATCGCTGATTCCGATATGTGCCGCCAGCGGACCGGACGGCGCGCGGCCGCCGGTGAGACCAAGCCCGCCGGCGGCTACCATGGCGTACTGCTTGAAATGAATGGCGACCGACTTGATGTTAGCTATGGCACGGCCCCTCAAATGACACCGTTACATCTGGGATCACCCAGAGGAAATCTACTATTTTACCATTCTGCGCCTGTCAAAAGTTTCTGACAAGCCGATTTTAACGATTTTTCTACGTCTTTATTTGCGATCGACAGCTGCAGAATCCGGCCGCGAGCGCGGAACCATGCAAACTATTCCCGGCGCTGACCTAGCTACAAGGGCACACTCGCACAGCTTTGTCGCCGCTGCCAGAGGCCGGAAATGGCGGCTTTTAAATCGCCTAGAATGCGACGCGGCACTGTCGCGAACTAGACTATTCCGCGCCCCGCCGGCTGTTATTTTGCGACAGATCCCGTTGTGATTGGTTCGGACGAGGTGCTTTTTGCCGTCTTCTCGTTGCTGTTATAAGATTTCCGGGAACGTCGGCCTTGACCATCGAAACCTTATGGCTTCGGGAACGATCGTCAGGACCATGCAAAGAGAGGGGCCGAAACATCGTGGCAGTTTATACGGAAATCACGCTCTGGCTTATCCCGGCCGAGCCCTATCGCGCGATGTTGCGATCAACTATCCACCGCCTGGCGGTGAGCCTCGAAGCGGTCGAATTCGAGCCGCATGTCACGATATTCTGTGGCGCCTCAACCGAGAGCGAGGCTCGCATTACGGCCAGATTTATCGCCGCTCAATTCCCGCCGTTCGATTTGATCGCTGGTGGACTAGACCATTCGGGCAGCTTCACCAAGACTCTATTTGTCTGGTTCCGAGAATCGCCGCTCGCTCGACGAATGTTTGAGATCACTGCTGCCCGCCATATCCAACCATCAAACTATGTTTTGGTCCCACACCTGAGCTTGGCATACAAGAGAGAATCTCTCGCTAACCGGAAGACTCTGTGCGAGACCCTCGAGGCGCCGCTGCCCTCTTATCGGTTTGATCGGATTCGGATGATAGAAACCGAACTGCCTATTGAAGACGACGGCCCGGTTCGACGGTGGAAGATCGTTTGCGACGAGCCGCTGCTCGGGGTGAAACCCTGATGTCTTAGAGCCGATCCAAGAAGTTTTGATTCCGGATCAAGGGGCTGACTTGGCGAGGCGCTTTGGCATGATGCGGATTATAGCAAGGCGCACGAAGGCAGCGGCGGTCGTAGCGTAGCGCTCGAAGTCGCGGCAGAGGCGTCGGTTTCGGCTGATCCAGGCGAGGGTCCGCTCGACGATCCATCGCTTGGGAACAACTACGAAACGGTGCATTTCATTGCGCTTTACGATCTCGACCGCCCATCGCCCGGTGTCAGCAATGGCTTTGGCCATTCGCGGTCCCTGATAGCCGGCGTCGGCGAAGATTCGCTCGATGAAAGGAAATAGAGGCCGAGCCGCCTCCAACACCAAGCGGGCGCCATCGCGGTCCTGAATGTCGGCGGGATGAACGACAACGCTCAGGAGCAGGCCTAGCGTGTCAACCAGGACGTGGCGCTTGCGTGCGAGAACCTTCTTACCCGCATCATAGCCCTGCTGGTCGAGAAAGGCCCCCCTTTTAAGGCGCCTCTGGCGCTTTGCGAGTCGATGATGGCTGCCGTCGGACTCGCCTCTCGGCCTTCCTGTTCGCGAACCGCCACGTAGAGAACGTGATGAATGCGTTTCAGCGTGCCGTCCCAGTCCCATGACATCAGATAGGAATGCACTGTGCTCTTTGGCGGCAGATCCTTTGGCAACGTCTTCCACTGCCACCCGGTCGATAGCACGTAGAAAATGCCATTGAGGACCTCGCGCAAATCGACCGAACGCCTGCGGCCGCCCCGCTTGGCCGGCGGGATTTGCAGATGAACCAACGCCCATTCCGCATCGGTCATGTCACTGGGATAGAGAAGACCTTCACGCTTTGCCGCTAAACGATGCTCGGGCTTCCACATTAGCGCCTCCTCCGATTCGCGCGCCATTCAATGAATCACAACAGACTCATATGACTCAACTTCTTCTTGGATCGGCTCTAAGTGTTTGCGCACGCTCAGAAGGAGAAGCGATCAAGCATACGATTTAGACTACTGCGCGGGCGGCAGCGCCCTATAGTACGAAATTGATGCCAAA
>JAYTRP010000706.1:0-2754 GCA_043746145.1 Hyphomicrobiales bacterium
AAAGCGCGACCCGAGCCGCCGGGACTACCCGCGCCGGCGGAATAGGGGAGGGTGGCGCTGTCTCACGTTCCGCGGGAGGAGGGATTAGACCTCGGTGGCGCGCTCGGGGTCGATACGCCCGAAAAGCACATCCTTTAGCGCCAGCAGATTGCCGTAAAGTCTGCCGCGCCGGTCGATAAAGGGTTCAGGGCGCATGGCGCGCACGAGGTTATTGAGCAGGTTGCGACAAGCGAGATTACCGACGAAACGAACAGTCAGGCTGCCTTTGCGCGCGAGATAGAACGCGTTGACGATCTGGGAGTAGCCTAGCATCGTACCCCGGCTGCGGCCTGTCTTGTGTCCCAGATGCACGCCTGACAAAGCCTCGGCGCGCACAAGCCGTCCGCGGGGCGCCAGCCGACCGCCGAACTCGGCGTCCTCAAGCCAACCGTAGAGCGGAAGCCGCTCGTCGAAGGCCATGTCGCAGATCGCTGAATAGCGGAAGGACATGTTGCAGCCATAGGGGCCAAAGCCGTCGTACAAAATGCCGTGCGGCGTTTGAAGGTCCGCCATCTCGACCAAACGCTGGGCTTCGTCGAGCGGAATTCCCGCGCTCTTGTTCCCATCGGCAACAACGGTCCCGGTGATGCTCACGACTTCTGGATTATCCTGGAAAAGCCGTGTGACCCGTTCGAGCCAGAAGCGCGAAGGCACAAAATCATCGTCGAAGAATACGATGTGGGCGAAGCGGCCGTCGGCGAGCTTCAACCCGTCGTTGCGTTGTTTGGTCAGCCCTGTCCGACCAATCAATGTCGTGAGCCCCGGCGCGTCGGGGAGGCCGGCGATGTCGTCGTCGCGCGTGGCGACCACGATTATCGCGTCGGGCCGTTGCGTCTGCGAGCCGAGCGAACGCACAAGGTTGGCGACAATTTCGGGGCGCCCGCGAGTGGCGATAATCACCGCGACGGAATCGGGCGTGGCGCTGGGATGTTGTTCGCTCATGCGTCTCGATCGCTCTTTCGGGGCGTAGACGCTGATTTTAGCAAGTCTGGCGCTCGAGCGCGGATGGAAAACCAGTTCGAGGTAAACAAGCCCTGTCCGGGATTGCGCGACAATGCGTCGCGCGCTCTGGAATCCAGGGTCATCGCAACGAGCGATGCGATGCGCCTACCGGCTCCCGCTCAGTTCGCCATGATCTGCGCAAATAACGCTGGCAGCGCCGCGATGTCATCGACCACGTAATCCGCGCATGCCGAGAGTTCTTCTGGCGTGGCCACGCCGGTCAGCACCGCAATGCCGATAGCGCCGGCCGCTCGGGCGCAATTGAGGTCGTGCGTTGTGTCGCCGACCATGGCGATCTCTGCGGGATTTGCGCCAATGTGGCGTGCGAACGCGAGGATCATGCCGGGCTCGGGCTTTGAGCCGTGGCCTGAATCGTAGCCGACCAGGAAATCCATCGCCAAGCCAAGTCCCAGCGCCTCGATATGCCGGCGCGCGCTCGCCTCTGAATCGTTGGTAGCCAGGCCAAGGCGCAGCCCCATTCCCGCCAGTGCCGCGAACACGATTTCTGGCTCGCCGATCGGCGTCAGGGTCTTCAGCGATTCCACTGCCGTCAAAGCGTCGATCTCTTGCAAAAGTTCTAGGTAATCGGTCCTCCCGAGCGCAGCCGCCCAAAGCTGACCGTAAGAGGCCGAGGAGCCTGCAATCAGCGGCGATGTGAGTCGGAAGCGCTTCTCCTCCAGTGAGAAGTGCAGGCTCTCCGCCTGCGCGCGAACTCGCTGCGCGTCGCCTTTGGCCAGCAGGTGCATGACCGTGTGGATCGCGGGTCCCCAGGTCTCCTGGAAATCGATCAGCGTGCCGTCCTTATCGAACAATACGCCTAACAAAGGCGTAGGTTTGCCGCGTTTCGACCCCGTCACGCACTTTAATTCGCCCTTAACTGGATTCATTCAGTTTGTCTCCATCGCCCATTGTCCGGGTGGTTTCGTAGCAAGAGTTGAGCGGCGTCATGCGTCACGATTTCTCGGCGATTCCCGATGCGTTGGAAATTCCAGCGGGTCGAACCCGACTTCTTTCGCGCTTATACCGCGAGATTGGTCTCGCAGCGGTGGCATTTGAACTTGATCTGCCCGCCAGCGAACTTGATTCCGAACTTGGCGAGGCGGTCCAGCGCGGCATTCGCTATCTAAATCCAGAGTTACTGGAAATGGCGTCCTGAGATTGGCGCCGCCAAATTTGGCGGCTGGGTAATATGAGTTTTGTGAATCGCCGGCGCTTTCTGCAGGGCATGGGCGGCATCGGCTTGGCCGGCGCCGCAACCCTCGCCTATGCGGGTCCCTACGAAGCGGGGACTGCGCTTCGATTGACTTCCTACGATCTGACGCCGCCTCTCTGGCCGCAAGGTTTCGAACTCAAGATTGCGATAATCGCGGACATTCACGCCTGCTATCCCTGGATGTCCGACGAGCGCGTGGGCGACATAGTCGACCTCGCCAATGCACAGAACGCGGACCTCACCGTACTGCTTGGCGATTTCGTCTGCACGCACCGTTACGTCACAGGCTATGTGCCCCCCGCCGCCTGGGCGGAACAACTCGCCAGACTCGAGGCGCCGCTCGGCGTCTATTCCGTGCTCGGAAATCACGACTGGTTCTGGTCTGCAGTGCCGACCGACCCCCCCGACGCTGGCGACAGCGTACGCCGGGCCATTCACGCCGCCGGCATTGCCCTCCTTGAGAACAGTTCTATACGACTGAACAAGGGAAAACGAGGTTT
>JAYTRP010000707.1:0-2752 GCA_043746145.1 Hyphomicrobiales bacterium
AGGCTGGGGCTGCCGTGAAAGCAACTGGTAGAGCGTAAACTCATTTGAACCAGACAATTTTTCCGGGATACTCCTCAACTGGACATCTCGCGGACACGCCAAATCGACGCAGATGATCCATCGGTTACATCGGTTCGCAAGTCAGGCGCGTTCTTCGTCCCGTTCAAGCTAACCAAAACCTGCAAGTGGCGATCGGTCCGGTGCTGAAACAGCCATCGATCAGCGAAATGATTTGCTTAATGTTCCGGGACGTCTACTCTCGGCCTTGGCGCCCCTGGGGCCGCGCCACGTTGCTATCTCCTTCAGCCATGCAACCGCTTACCGCGCAAAGGTAGTCGGGCTTGTTGTTCGTTGAAATCGCTGAGCTGAACCAATGACTTTTCCTCGATTCTTCTTTTTGAGTTTTTTTCCGCTGTGATGTATTCATGACCCGAGCGTTGCTGGCGGTATTCGTTGCACTGATGCTGGCAAGCGCCTTTATCGCTTACGCGATAGGCACACTTGGCGTGGTTAGCCGGCAGATCACGCGCGAATCCCGAACTTTACCTTCGTTGGTCGGCGTCGTCGGCATTCTGTTCGGACTTTTCATTGGTTTCAACTCGTCCGATATTAATCAGCGCACGAGCAGCATTCAACTCGCTACGGAGCGAGAACTGAGCGCCGCGCGCTCTCTCTTGAACTTTGCAAGCGGCATTGGGCCGACGGCTGAACCGATTCGCAATGCGGTTCTTGAATATCTCCAGACGTTAACAACGACGGAGCGCGATTGGTTGGAAGCGGGGGCCGAAGGCGCTGCGCCGGGCGAGGCGCCTGTTTATTCTTTGGCACTGGTCACTACGCTCTTCGCGGAGCAGACGAAAAGCACAGATGTGATTAAGAGCCTGATGATGACGCGTGTCGACGAACTAATCAATGCTAGAACCGAACGCGTGACGCGCACGATACGACGCGCGGATATTCCTCTCTGGGCATTGCTCGTCCTGATCGCCGCCGCTACTCAGTTGCTGGGCGCGATTGCGCTGTCCGGCAGTCGATTTCAGAGCGTAGCGTTTCTCGCGGGTTACACCCTCGTCGCCGTGGTCGGGCTTGGCTATCTCGCTTGGTTGGATCGATTGATCGGACCAAATCGAATTGCCGAACAGGCGACTCAGTTTGAACAGCTGCTCGCTCGGAGCGCCACGGGTGAGAGAGTCGCGATCACGGGTGCGATCAATCTTGGCTATCGCGCGGACCAGTTTCCCTTTTCCTATGAGGGTGCTGAGCGCAAGCCTGTTGGCTATACACTCGACCTTTGCTATCGGATTATAGAGCTGGTGCAGATCCAACGGGGAAAGGGGCCTGCACTGATTAAAATGGTCGCTCTAAACCCCGGGAACCGTGTAGCTATGGTGGCTAACGGTACGGTGGATATGGAATGTGACTTGTCGACGGATAACGCTGGCCGTGAGTCACAAGTCGCTTTTCTCGATCCAACATTTGTAGGCAGCACGAAAATCGTCGTGATGGCGACTTCGGGAATCTCGTCGCCGGGCGACCTGGCAGGGAAGCGCTTGGTCGTGGTTACCGGATCAAGCAATGTGCAAATTGCTTCGGAGTTGAACGACGAACGCGGCTTGAAGATGAGGATAGTTCCGGTGAAGGATGGTGCTGAGGCCATCCGGATGATGGAGGCGGGTACTGGCGACGCGTTTATCTCCTCCGACATTTTGATCTATGGGCTCATCGCTCGAGCCAATCAGCCTGGCAACTACAAGGTTTTGGAAGAGTCTCTGTCCAAGAGGACTTACGCGATCATGGTCCGCCGCCAAGATGCCGCTTTCAGGGAGTCAGCGAACGCCGCCCTGCGCGGAATGGTCAAGTCCGGAGAGTTCGAAGCGATATATCGACGTTGGTTTCAGTCGCCGATCGAGCCTGGCGGGATAGACCTCAAGCTTCCCATGAGCGACGCCCTGCGCGAAAGATTGGCCGCGACCAAAAGCGGGGGTTGAGTGAATGAAAATTGGCATTACCGGAGGCAGCACACGGTCAGCAATGTAGTGCGCGCGCGAACCTCTTTATTCGCGACCCTTCAATAATAGCTGTTAAGAACCTAACTCACACGCTTCCATGACGGCGCAAGGCCCTCGCGCATCGCAAGCCGTCGCAGCGGGCCGAACGCGCCGATCAGATGCAGGCCGGCCGCGCGCAGCGACTGCACGCCCACGAAATCGCTGAGCAGTGACCGGTTGGCGAGATCGATCGCCAACATCCGGCTCGCGACATCGGAACGCCGGGCCGATTGATAGCGTGCCAGTACCTGCGGCGCGCCCGGGTCCTCGCCGATCGACATCGCCTGTCCCACGATATCGGCAATGTCGGCCGCATCGCGCAAACCCATGTTGAGGCCCTGCGCGCCGATCGGCGGCAGCACATGGGCGGATTCGCCGACCAGCGCCACGCGATGGCTGGCAAATTGTTTCGGACTCTCGATCGAAAGCGGAAACAGATTGCGCCCGGGCTCGACCCGGACGCTGCCAAAAATAAAATGCGATTGCTTCTCGGCGGCGTCTGACAGTTCGTCGTCACCGAGCGCCATCAGCCGTTGCGCTTCCTTCGCCGCTGAAACCCACACCACGCTGCAGCGGTTGCCGGGCAGGGGCACGAACACGCAAGGGCCCTGCGGGGTATGAAACTCGGTCGAGATGTTCTTGTGGGAGCGGGAATGGGCGATGTTGAAGGTCAATGCTGACTGGTTGAGGTCGCGGCGCTTGAC
>JAYTRP010000708.1:0-8603 GCA_043746145.1 Hyphomicrobiales bacterium
GTTTTCCATCCGGGCTATGTCGCGGTTCATCGCGATGCGGCGCTGAGACTCGGCGACGACCGGGTCTGGATCTTTCGCGGCGATGGCGGCGAGAACGAACGGCGACCCAACAAGCTGTGTGCGGTGACAACGGTCCAGAATGGCGCGGCGGGCGACTATTCTCTCGAACCCATGATGGATGCGCGCCAGACGATGGACCTGGAACTCGACGTCGCGCGTCTGGCGGCGGTCTGGCGCGGCGAGCGGGACGCCTATGGCGAAGCCGCGGCGATCGGCACGCTCGCGTTGGCGCTCAGCGCGATGGGAGTCGAGCCCAACCCCGCAGCCGCGCAGGCGCGCGCGGGGGCGATTTGGGAACAGCGCGATCGAGACCACTTTTTAGCCGACGTTCCCGCCGCCGCGCATGCGCCGACGCCCGCGATGGGCGAGGTTTATCTCGTCGGCTCAGGGCCGGGGAATCGCGATCTGCTGACGCTTCGCGCGCTTCAGCTAATCCGGCAGGCCGAGGTTGCGCTCTATGACCATCTGGTTGACGCTTCGATCCTGGAATGTCTACCGACAGGCGTCGAGCGGATCTACGTCGGCAAGCGCCCCGACCATCACCCCGTCCCGCAGGACGAAATCAGCCGGTTGCTGATCGAACACGCGCGGCGGGGCAAACGCGTGCTGCGGCTAAAGGGCGGCGATCCCTTCATGTTCGGACGCGGGGGCGAGGAGATCGAAACGCTTGCCGAGAACGGCGTGCCATTTGAAGTCTGCCCCGGCGTAACGGCGGCTCTGGGGTGCTCGGCCTACGCGGGTATTCCCCTCACGCACCGGGATCATGCGCAGGTTTGCGTTTTCATCACCGCGAGAGGCCGCGACGGCCCGCTTTCGCATGAATGGCCAACCCTGATCCGACCGGGCCAGACTGTCGCCATCTATATGGGTCTCGCCCAGATCGAGGCTATGATGCGCGAGGCGATCGCGCAGGGCGTCGACCCGCGCACACCGGCCGCGATCGTAGACAACGGCGCGCGCGACGACCAGTGCGTCGTCGTCGGCGAAATCGCGGATCTCGCGGCAAAGGCTCATAAGGCGGAATTGCGCGGGCCGACCATTATCATCGTCGGCTCTGTCGTGACATTGCGAGAAAAGCTGCAATGGCGGCGCGCGAGGATGTTAGGAGACGGGGCGGCGCAAGCGTCGTAGAATGCGCGGAAGAGGAAAATCGGGCTCATGCTCACCACAGACGACATTCTCGGCGCGCTGGCCGCAATTCCGGGGCCAGACGGCAAGACTCCATTGCCGCAATCGGGCGCGATCGACGGGATTACAATACGCGATGGCAAGGTCTTCCTGGCGATCCGTGTCGACCCTGCCAAGGCCCAGTCGATGGAGCCGCTTCGCGCGACGGTCGAGGCCAAGGTAAAGTCGTTGCCCGGCGTCGTCTCCGCCCTGGTCACCCTCACCGCGGAGCGGACTCCCGCTGCAGCAGCGCCGGCGGCGCCTGCAGCCCATAGCCACCGTCCCGCGGCGCGCGGAAGCCGTCCGATCGAGGGCGTTGAAAAGATCATTGCGGTCGCCTCAGGCAAGGGTGGCGTCGGCAAGTCGACCACCGCCTGTAATCTGGCGCTCGGGCTCGCCCGGCTCGGGCTGAAGGTCGGCGTGCTGGACGCTGATCTGTTCGGACCTTCGATGCCCCGGCTATTTGGCATCACGCACAAGCCATCGCTCGCCCCGGACGGGCAAAAGCTGCTGCCGATTGAGAAGTTCGGCGTGAAAGTTATGTCGATCGGGTTTCTCATCGAAGACAATTCCGCCGTGGTCTGGCGGGCCCCCATGGTCGTTTCCGCGCTCAACCAGTTTCTGCGCGACGTCGATTGGGGTAGGCTCGATGTGCTGGTGATCGACATGCCGCCCGGCACGGGCGACGTTCAGCTCACCCTGACGCAGAACGCCCCGCTAGCTGGCGCCGTCATTGTCTCTACGCCGCAGGATTTGGCGCTGATCGACGCGAGGCGCGCAGTCGCCATGTTCAAGCAGGTCGAGACGCCGGTGCTCGGCATTGTCGAGAACATGAGCTATTTCCAGTGCCCGCATTGCGGAAGCCGCACCGATATCTTCGCGCATGGAGGCGCGCGTCGCGAAGCCGAGAGGCAGGGGTCCCCATTCCTTGGTGAAATCCCCTTGGACGCCATGATCCGCGAGACCTCCGACGACGGCCGCCCTGTCGTAGCGGTGGCGCCGGAATCGCCTCAGGCGCAGGCTTATCTCGCGGTCGCCGAGAAGGTCCGCGTCGCCCTGTTTGAAAGCGTAGGGCCCCGGCGCGTCGCGCCACGCATTTTCATGAGCTAGGAGGCGCGAATGAGCGATCCCTCACCGTTACAGTCCAGCGAACCCTGGCCCGAGGAACTGCGCGTTCAGGATAACGGCGCGGTGTTCAAGGTGACCTTCGATGACGGTGTCGTCGGCATCCTCACGGCGGAGCGTTTGCGCGACGCCAGTCCCAGCGCCGACAAAACCCGCAAGCCTCTGCCCGCGGGCAAGTTGCTTTTGATCGTCGAGGTTGAACAGGTCGGCAATTATGCTGTCAGCATCGGCTTCAGCGACGGCCACAACACCGGCATCTATACGTGGCGACTGCTGCGCAGCCTGACGACGCATTAGGTTAGCGGGTCGCCACTCCAGAGAAATGGGGTCGCTTCACTCTACGCCATACGTAAACGTAATGCCCATAGGCGAGCCGCGCGGGGGCGGACGAAATTGGGCTGACGCGGCGCCAACGGCCTCCATCGCGGCGGCGTCGAGTTCAGAAGAACCGCTGCTCTGCGAAATCCATCGCGTGGTGAGCCGCCCTCGCCCGTCCACGGCGAAGGCGATCGCGCCCTTAAGTTTGCGACCGTAGGCATGCGCTATTGCCGGCACATGCAGCCGCGGCACGATCAGCCCATACAGGATTGTCAGATAGGTCGCTTTTGCGTTGCCGCCTGAGACAGGCGCCATCATTGCCGCCCCACCGAAATCAACCTCGGGGATTGATGCAAACATCGGCGTGCTGGGCGCCGGCTTTGGCGCCGGAGCCGGCTTCTCCGGCGGCTTTTGCGGTTCCGCTTTTACGGGCTCGGGAAGCTCCGCGTCCTCCGCCTTGGGCGCTTCCGGTACGGGCGCCGGAGCTTCGGCGGGCGAGGGCGTAGGGATGGGCGTCGCCTCGCTCGGGGGCGGAGGCGCGCCTGAAGGCTTCTTGGCGTCGGCTGCGCTTTCGTCGTCGCGCTTGTCATTATTGCCTTGGCGCGGCGCCTCGGTCGCCGGCTTCTCGTATTCGGGCTCGGCGGCCCGAAGCGGGGGAGGCGACGATTCGGGCGTAGGCGCCGGCGGGGGCGGCGGAGGCGTCTCCTGTATGATTTCGACTGGTATTTCTTCTAGGGGCGGCGGCGGGGGTGGAGGCGCGAACATGGCGCCCCACCCCAAAATGGCGAAAAGCGCCCCGTAGAGCAGCACCGCAACCAGGATTGCGACAATCTGATATTTGTCGATGCGCGCACGTCTTCTCGGCCATGCTAGCCGCATGGCGAGAGTTGCGACAAAAGGCGTATCGGGCGCGGTCATGAGCAAGCGGGTGTGATGGGGCTTACCTAGGCGTTATTGCATCGCGGCGCCAGTGCAACGCACAAATCGAGACTGAGGGTACTGTGAGGGCTAGCTATCGTATCAACCCAAGGGCGCGATTTGCTCCGTCGTTAAAACTGCGTAGTGATGTTCCCTAACCTCATGGTGGAAGTAGAGAGCGAGCATGCGAGTACAGGTCGCTATCATTGGCGCGGGACCGTCCGGCCTTTTGTTGGGACAATTGCTGGCGAGATCAGGGATCGAGACGCTGGTCCTCGAGCAGAAATCAAGGGACTATGTCCTTGGGCGTATTCGCGCCGGCGTGCTCGAGCAAGGCACGGTCGAACTGATAGATGAAGCGGGGGCCGGCGAACGGCTACATCGCGAGGGTCTCGTCCATGACGGAACGGATATCGCGTTCAACGGCGTGCGCCATCGCATCGACTTTAAGGAATTGATTGGCAAGACGGTCACGGTCTACGGTCAGACGGAAGTAACACGCGACTTGATGGAGGCGCGCGAGGCGATCGGGGCGCCGACTGTTTACGAAGCCGCTGAAGTCAGCCTTGCCGACGTGGAAAGCGAACGACCTCGCGTGCGCTGGCGTAAGGATGGGCGACTCCACGAGGCTGAATGCGACTATATCGCGGGTTGCGATGGCTTTCACGGACCCAGCCGCCGCTCGATCCCGGAAGACAAGCAGCGTCACTTCGAGCGCGTCTACCCCTTTGGCTGGCTTGGCGTGCTGGTCGACAAGCCGCCGGTCTCGCACGAGTTGATCTACGTCAATCACGAGCGCGGCTTTGCTCTTTGCTCGATGCGCTCGCTGACGAGAAGTCGCTACTACCTGCAATGCCGGCTGGACGAGCGTGTCGAGGACTGGCCCGACGACAGGTTCTTCGAAGAATTGAGCCGGCGGCTCGATCCAAAAGCCGCTGCGCAGCTTCAGCCTGGCGTCGCGATCGAAAAGAGCATCGCCCCGCTGCGCAGCTTTGTCGCCGAGCCGATGCGGTTCGGCAATTTGTTTCTGGCTGGCGATTCCGCCCATATCGTGCCCCCAACAGGCGCGAAAGGGCTCAATCTGGCGGCAAGCGACGTCGCCTATCTCTCGCGCGCGCTGATCGAGCGCTATAAGTCCGGGAGCGCGGCAGGGCTTGATAACTACGCCGCCAAGGCGCTCGCGCGAGTATGGAAAGCCGAGCGTTTCTCCTGGTGGATGACGACTATGTTGCATCGCTTTCCCGAATCGAGCGCCTTCGACCAGAAGATGCAGGCCGCCGAACTCGAATATTTGTTCTCCTCCCGAGCGGCGCAGACGTCACTGGCGGAAAACTATGTCGGGCTGCCCTACTGAAAGCGCTAGGAGACGCTCGTTGAGAGACCGCTACGCCGTTTTCGGGCACCCGATCGCGCATTCCAAATCGCCGACCATCCACGCGGCGTTTGCGGAGGCGACGCGGCAGGATCTAACCTACGAGGCGATCGACGCGCCTGTGGAGAGCTTCGCGGCGGCGATCGATGTGTTTCGGGCCGGCGGCGGCCTTGGCGCTAACGTCACGGCCCCGTTTAAGCTGGACGCCTTCGCCTATGCGACTGACGCCAGCGTGGGAGCGCGATTGGCTGGCGCGGTGAACGCGCTCAAGTTTGAAGACGCCCATGTGTGGGCCGAGAATTTCGATGGCGTCGGACTAGTCCACGACATCGAGGTCAATTTGGGATTTTCGCTTAGCGGCGCGCGCGTGCTGTTGCTCGGTGCGGGAGGCGCTACTCGGGGCGTGACGGCCCCAATTCTCGCGCGGCTCCCCGCGGTCGTGACGATCGCCAACCGCGATCATGCAAAAGCCGAGGCGCTAGGCGCGCGGTTTACGTCATTTGGCGCGATCGAGGTCGTTGGCTACGAGCGGCTTGCGTCGCTGCCGCCGTTCGACGTGGTGATCAATGCGACATCGGCTAGCTGGGACGGCAAGTTGCCGCCGGCGCCGCCCTGCTGTTTTGCTGCGCAGGGTCTTGCCTATGATCTCGTCTACGGCCGTGGCCTGACTCCCTTCCTCAACCTCGCGAGGTCAGCAGGCGTCGAACAAATCGCGGACGGAGTCGGCATGTTGGTGGAGCAGGCCGCGGAGGCGTTCGCCTGGTGGCGTGGCATGCGACCCGACACCTCGTCGGTGATCAAGAACCTGACCATCCCACTTGTTTGAGGACTCGGCCTTGGCGCTCGAAATTGCAATCATCGGATACGGTGAAGTCGGCCAATTGTTCGCACGCCAGTTTGTCGCAAGCGGGCAGGCCAAAGTTGTCGTCTACGATCGCAAGTTCGACGCGCCGGCATTCCGAGCGCCGCTCGCTGAAATCGCTTCCAACGACGGCGTGAGGCTCGAAGACAGCACAGTCGCGGCGATAACCGGCGCAGCAATAGTTATCTCGGCGGTGACGGCGGACCAAGCGGTCGCCGTGGCACAGGCCGTGGCCCACGACCTCAAGCCCGGTCAGGTTTACATCGATCTGAATTCTATTTCGCCGTCGACAAAGCGCCGTGTCGCTGAACCCGTTGGCGAGAGCGGCGCGGACTTTTTAGAGTTCGCCGTCATGTCGCCCGTTGCGGAGCTTGGGCTCGGCTCGCCCATTTTGGCCGGAGGAAAGCGAGTTCGGGAGATCGCCGATCAGCTCAATGTGTTGGGCATGAAGGTCAAGCCTGTAAGTTCCGAGATTGGCGTAGCTTCAGCAACGAAACTCTGCCGATCTATCGTCATCAAAGGCATGGAGGCGATCATGGTTGAGCTAAATCTCGCTGCGTCCAAGGCATGCGTATTGCCCGCTGTGCTCGCGAGCCTGACTGCATCTTATCCCGGAATGGATTGGGCGGAAGTGGCTGAAATAATGCCCACCCGCGTCGCACGCCATGGAGCACGCCGCGCCGCGGAAATGCGCGAAGCAGCCGTTATGATGGAAGAAATGGGACTTTCCGGCTCTTTCGCCAAAGCGATTGCCGACCGGCACGAGAGTTTCGCAAATAAACCCAAGGGCTAAGCCGGACGCACTTGCGGCGCCCGGAAACGCGAATAGCCCAATTCGCTAGATAAGGACAACGAGGCTGCGCGGCGCGAGTTTGTATTCAGCGCCATCCACAGGCTCGTCGCGGAGCGTAGGCTGGTCCGTGTCGAGAACGGCGCGCCAAGGGCCTTCCGGCAATACGAAACCGATTTCGCCGTCAAACGGGTTGAACAAGATAAGCGCTCGTTTTGCGCCTTCCTCAACTTCGCATTCAAGCAACTCGCCGATCGTCATCGCATTGGGGTCGTCCCAATGTTCGAGCGCCTGATCGCCGCCCGCCGGATTGAGCCAGCGGATCACGCAACCATCGCGGAAGTTTGCACGACGAAATATCGCGTTCCCTGATCGCAACGCAATCACGCGCCGAGTGAAATCAGTCAGAGCTTGGTCGCGCTCGCCAATCTCGCTCCAACGAACCCAGGATATCTCATCGTCTTGGCAATAAGCGTTATTGTTGCCGTGCTGGCTGCGACCAAATTCATCGCCGGCAAGCAACATGGGCGCGCCATGCGACAGAAACAAAGTTGCCAGAATATTGCGCTTCTGGCGTTCCCGGGTTTCGATAATTCCAAGATCTTCCGTGGGGCCTTCCACGCCATAGTTGAAAGATATGTTATTGCCGGCCCCGTCCTTATTCTCCTCGCCATTCGCCTCATTGTGCTTTTCATTGTAGCTAACGAGATCGTTCAGCGTGAAACCGTCATGCGCGGCGATGAAGTTTATGCTGGCCCATGGACGCCGCCCAAGATGGTCATAAGTATCGCCCGACCCGGTCACTCTAGCGGCGAGATCGCGGGTAAGACCCTTGTCGTTCTTCCAATAGCCGCGCAGCGTATCGCGATATTTATCGTTCCATTCCGACCAGCCGGGAGGAAAGCCCCCGACTTGGTAACCCCCTGGACCAATATCCCAGGGTTCCCCAACGAGCTTGATCGTGTTTAGCACCGGGTCCTGGCCAACCGCGTCGAAGAAGCCGCCGCGTGGGTCAAAGCCGTTGCGCTCGCGGCCGAGGATGGTGCCAAGATCAAAACGGAACCCATCCACCTCCATCACCTGAACCCAGTAACGTAGTGAATCGAGAACCATACGTAAAACGAAGGGATGGCTGGTGTTCAGCGTGTTCCCGGTGCCGGTGTCATTGACGTAAAAACGCGGCTGATCCGAAGTCAGGCGGTAATAGGCAGCGTTGTCGATGCCCTTGTAAGACAAAGTGGCGCCGAGTTCGTTTCCCTCAGCCGTATGATTGTAAACAACGTCGAGGATCACCTCTAGGCCAGCGTCATGGTAACGCCGAACCATATTTCGAAATGACGCGAGTTCTGAAGGACCGAGGTAGCGCTCCATTGGGGTGAAAAAGTTCACCGAATTATAACCCCAATAGTTACGGAGCCCCTTCTCCATCAAATGATGATCATCGGCGAAGAAATGGATCGGCATCAGCTCGACCGTGGTGATACCGAGACTCTTGATATATTGGATGACGGAATCTGCGGCGAGTCCATCGAGCGTTCCGCGCGCCGCCTCCGGAATATCGGGATGCAGCTTGGTAAAGCCCGCGACATGTAATTCATAAATCGATGTGCGGTCCCAGCTATGGAACGGACGCTTGGGAGCACGGCCCTCTCCAGCAAAATCCGTAACCACACCCTTTGGCATAAACGGCGCGCTGTCCGTTTTGTTAAAAGTCAGATCCTTGTCCTCAGTCGCCTCGATGTCATAGGCGTACAGCGCTTTGTCCCATTTGATTTGTCCGCGAATCCCACGCGCGTAGGGGTCGATTAGCAATTTGTTGGAATTGAAACGCAGGCCCTGCTCGGGCTCGAAGGGACCATGCACGCGATAGCCGTAAACCTGCCCAGGCTTTACATTCGGCAGAAAGCCGTGCCAGATTTCATTGGTATATTCCGGCAAAGTAACACGCGAGATCTCGTGCTGGCCATCCTCGCTGAATAGACAGAGCTCGA
>JAYTRP010000709.1:0-8598 GCA_043746145.1 Hyphomicrobiales bacterium
CCAGTGTGAAATCTGATCGCAGTCGCCTCATCAATTTCGCTCCTTCAGGCCGGTATTTACAACTTCAGCCTTGGGAGACACTCGTCAGGGGCAAGCGCACAATGGCCACCACCACCACCACGGCATCGGCCTCATGACGCCAAACCAGGTCCACTACGGACAGGCCGACGAGCTCTACGCCGAGCGACAGAAGACCCTCGACGAAGCCTACCTCGCCAATCCCGACCGCTTCGTCAAAAAGCGACCCAGCCCGCCCAAAAAGGCCAACCACCGTCTGGATCAATCCACCACAAATCAAGCCCGAAAACCAAGCCGAAATTATCAAACCAGATGTCTTATTGTCGTTGACACGTTCCGTTTCTTCTACATCTCTGCGTACGCTGTGAACGGCTTGAATCCCGCATTTGGGCAGAAGGACCGGTCGACGAATGCCGCTGGCTTCGGTGCGGTCAGGCGCTGCCACCGGCGGAAATCCAACGCGGCGGCTCAACGCGGATCCCATAGGTCGCGGCAGCTGGCCGCGCCGTTAGCGGTAAGCGGATACGCGCGGCAGCAACAGGAGACGCGTATACTGTGAGGGCATTGCCCGCTGAACGCACTATGGTAAGTTACAAGCGGCCGAGAGAACGAGGATCATTGCCTCGCACCACGCCGAAACGTTGGGAAGCTGAAAGACTTTTGATCGATGGGGAGTGCGTCAAGAACGTTGACATGGAGCCTATTCGAGAACGCTTTTGTCCTCCTGGGTATTCCGCCGTCCTCTTCGAATACAGAGATAGTAGAAGCATTCGAAGACGCGGTCGGCGAAACTACCGACCAAGAAAAGGTACTGACGGAAGCAAAGCAAAACTTGCTTGATCCAAAATTTCGAATCAACTCGGAGCTTTCCTGCCTTATTGATACATCCTCGGAAAAAGCCACTGCGGCGATCGCGGCCCTTCGGCGGGCGCCTCTGCCCACGGATCTCACCCGAATATTGGGGACTCTTGGACCGCTTTCACGTCTAAACTTCCTTATGCATGTCGCCGTGAATGTGAGGTGCGATAAGGACATACTGTTATCGTTGATCCATGCGCGCGCGCGCATTCGCTACGACGGGCTCTTCGCAACATTGAACGCAACACGCGGGGCGTCGGGACTACGGGGACCGACGTTGGAAACGGTTCGCGCGGCGTTTGACAAGCTACTAAACAACCAGATCAGGGCTGTCTTTGTATGCTAGGCTAAGGCGACGGCTGCGGCGAATGACGTTCAATCTTGCGCCGAGCACGTTCTCGCCGAAGTCGACGCGGAGCAACTCGATGCATTCGACAGCTTCCTGAAGGGATATTGCCATCGGATCGAGATCGACCTCTCGACCCATGCGGGCGCGATCCGATCGGCGGCCGACAAACTGGGGCAGACCCCTTCAGATACAAAACCATTGCAGGATCTCGTGTCTGCTCTGCGGGACTGGGAGCACCTGGATCGGCCGCTTCAGTCCGTTGAAAACTTCAAGGGCCGTGATGACGCAGAGGCGCGTCTTGTCTTCGATGACGTTCGCGCGCTTGCGTTCAAGCTCGTCGGCGAGCACGGTCGTGCCGACGTCGCACTGGCAATCTCGCAAGCAAGCGCAAAGGCGTTCGCGAGACTGCCTCGCGCGGCGCAGCAGATCGCTGAAGACATCAAGGCGCTTAACGAGCGCGTGGCGACGCAGGGGGCCGACGATCTTGCGCGCCTCGTCATGGAAGTCGGGAATGACTTGCGCAGGATTTCGGTGAGCTTGCGCGAAAGCGGCTTTTCGCGCGGATCGTCAGGGCTCGCTGGAAACCTTTATTCCGCCTTTATCGATGCTGTCAGAAAGACCCGGGGAACGGTGGCCTCCGATCTACCTTGGATTTTGCTACGAAGTCTTGCAATCAAGCTCAACAATGAGGGTGGTTCTCCGCAGTCGGCATTGTTGATTGTCGAGGGCCTGATCGACTCTGCGCGGTCGGTTCGTCCCAGCACGGAGATGCTCGACAGTATCAATGCCGACCGTGCCGTCGCCGAACGGATTGCGCTTGAGCAGACGCTCGTACGACAATTAGATTCGAAAAGCACAAACGATGCGCTGGAGACCGTGCGCCAACTTCTCCGTTTGACGGATCGAGGGGACCAGCGGCAGGTCCTCAGCAATTTGAAGTCGAAACTCGAAACAAAAAAGGCGGGTTCGATTGCGCGATTGGCATTTTTCGGGGTGGTGGGCGTCATCGTGCTCATCGCGATGTTCTCGCCAAAGAGCGGAACGAGCTCGCGGTATCCCTCGACATATTCGACCTCGTCATATTCCAGCCCAGTGGCATCCTCAACCGACAACAACTTGCCCTCTCTTTCCGCGCCCACACTCGACTTCGGAGAAAACACGCCGCCCGTTGGTTTAGGGCTATCGTTTTCCAAGAGCAATATTCGCTATTGCGTCTTCCAAAAACAGCGGCTCGAATTTGTTCGCGCCATAGCTCCCGACGCTGTTTTGACCTATTTCAACATGATGGTTTATGAATGGAATTCCCGATGTTCTAGTTATCGTTACAGGGCTGACGATCAAGCGGCCGTGCAATCAGAGGCAGTCGGGCGCATGGATGAGTTGCGCGGAGACGCTAGCAGATTGCGCGACGAGTGGATGGCGCGACGACCGCCGGATCCTCCACCCGTACCGACCTATTTTCCGGCGCCCGTCCAACTGCCCACACCGGAGCCTATCTATTCGCCTGCGGCGCCAGCGACTGTGAGCAGGAAATCGTCGCTCGACAGCTCAGTGGCAACGACGCCTCCTCTCGACATTTTGCCGCTACCGGGCAAAGTCGGCACCCGGTCGCCTCTTAATCCGCTCCTTGTGAAGGACGCGACACGCGTGCAAAGGCGGCTTGTCGAACTTGGATATTTTGTGGGACAAGCGAACGGCAGCTGGGGCCCGCTGACCCGCGCGGCGTTGCGAGCGTTCAAGTCAGCGAGCGGCCTAAGCGCCGACGAGGGCCTTGACGGACAAACCACGGCCAAGCTCTTTTCGGCCGACGCGGTTCATGCCTCCAGTCCACCAACGACGCGGCCCGCACCGAACACGGACTTCGTCTACCCGGCGCCCCCCGGCGCGACATTGAATCCGCTCAATGCCGCCGACGCCGTCCGTATCCATGTGCGTTTGCGTGATCTCGGGTTTTACAAGGGAAAGAACGACACGCTGTGGAGCCCGGCGTCGCGTGAAGCGATCAAGAAATTCGAAGCTCGAAACGGGCTTCCGACAACGGTCGAGTGGGATGCGAACCTGGAGACACGTCTCTTCGGCGATGCTCCGCCCTAAGGGGCGGCGACTCCTGGCTCAGCTTATTGGGTGACGAACCGAAAGGTCATGTCCGTGGCGAATGCGACTGCCGAACTGGCTCAAGAATACTGGAAGCTCTTGCGGAGCTTTGAAAAGCTTTGCCATATGGTTCCGCTTGAGGCGAGGGATCGTGTCCTCGCGCAGGCTCGCTACGCCAATTCCCGGCTCGACAGCATTCTGTCACGTGCCGGGATGCGCGTGGTTACATTCGACGGTGCGGCATTCGAGACGAACTTGCCGGCGGTGGCGATCAACGCGGACGACTTCGCGGGAGAGCAGACTGTGGTGGTGGAGAGGACCATCGAGCCGGCCATCATTTCCGATATGGTTGTCGTTCTCATGGGAAAAGTCCTGCTTGCAGACGTGAACAGCGCGGGGTCATGACGATGTATCTGGGTATCGATTTGGGCACGTCGAATTCTGCGATTGTCGGCCACGACGGGTCATCCCGGCGTCTTTTTAAGACGACGGATAACGGAGATGTTCTGCCGAGCGCGATCCTGATCGACCGGCGCGGGGGCATGATGGTGGGGAGGCGCGCCTACGAGCAGGCCGCGTTCTCTCCTGAGAATGTGGCGCAAGGCTTCAAGCGGCTCATGGGCACGTCGAGCCTGGTGCATTTCGCGGCGCGCGACCTGGACATGACGCCGGAGGCCGCAAGCGCGGAGATATTGAAGGCGCTCGTCGCGCAAGCGCAGATGTCCGCTGGCGATTTCACCATCCAAGGCGCCGTAGTGACGGTTCCCGCCGCCTTCAATCAAATGCAATCCGAGGCTACGATGCGGGCGGCGGAAGCCGCGGGTCTGACAAAGGTCGCATTGCTCCAGGAACCCATCGCCGCGGCGATGGCCTCGATCGCGATGTCGGAGTCCAAGGATGGTCTCTTTCTCGTTTATGACCTTGGCGGGGGCACCTTCGATGTAGCGCTGGTTCAAAGCGTAAGCGGGGCCGCAACGGTACTGGCGCATGCGGGCATCAACATGCTTGGAGGCCGGAATTTCGATAAAGCGTTAGTTAATTCGCTAGTTCGTCCGTGGCTGCTCAAGAACTTCGACCTTCCCGACAACTTTCAGGTCGATGCGCGCTATCACCGCCTCTTGCGAATTGCCCAATATCACGCAGAGCTGGCGAAGATTTCGCTGTCGACACAGCTGAGCGACCGCATTTTCGCGGATGAGACCCAGATTGCAACCAAGGATGCGAGCGGCGCCGAGATTTTCTTGGACGTCGAGGTGACGCGAGCGGATCTCGAGTCATTAATCGGAGAAGAAATCGACCGCTCGATCGAGCTTTGCCAGAAGCTTATGGCGTCAAATAATTATACGCCATCCGATATTGACCGGGTGGTCATGATCGGCGGTCCTAGTCGGATGCCCGCCATTCGGGCACGCGTTGAAAACAATCTTGGCCTAAAGATGGATCTCAGTTCTGACCCGATGACAGCCGTTGCGGTTGGTGCAGCGATTTATGCTGAGGGGCGAGATTGGAGCGGAACCAGCGCGACATCGAAGAAATCTCGGGGCAGCCTGAAGCTCACCGGGCCTCTGGATATCCAGTTCGATTACCCCGAACGCACGGCCGACGCGCGGGTGCGGATCAAGATCCGGCTCAAGGGTGACGCAGTGACGCAGGGTCTGCGCGTACAGGCCGAAACGGAGGATGGCTGGGCCTCGGGGCAATTTGCACTAGGGGCGTCGACAGAGATCCGTGACGTGCCATTGGGTCGTCCAGGCCCCAATCGCGTGCGGCTGACGATACTCGATCCATTGGGTAATCCGGTGCCGGAGGCCGGAGGGGAAATCACGATCACGCGAACAGATGCATCCGCGGAGGGTATGCCGCTGATGCACACCCTTGCCGTGAAGACAATCGATGGAGCTGTAGGCGCCGAATCCAACGTCCTGACTCCCCTCGTCGAGAAGGGGACCTTAATTCCCCGCGGTGGCGTTCAACAGTTTCGAGCCGTGCGGGATATGAAGTCGGGTGACGGAACATCTCTCGATATCGAGCTGTTCGAAATGGCGGAGGGCGTCAAGGATCCCCTTCTCAATTTGCCCATCGGTTTGTTCCGCCTTTCGGCGGGAGATCTTGTGCGCGGAGAGGTCATCCGGCGCGGCGATGAGATCGTGATCAACTGGCAGATCGACGCGAACGGCCTTTTGAACTGCACGATTGAGTTTCCAAATTTGAGCCGTACCTACGACATGGGAAAAATGTATGTGGCGACGGCTGGCCACAAGAACTTTGACGGTGAGGACGGTGCACGCTTGGCGGCCGACGCTCTAAATAGTGCGAAGAATGAAATCGATCAGGTGGAAAGAGCCCTGGGAGCCTTGGTCGCGGCAGATGTCGTCGCGCTCCGGAAACGTCTTGGCAAGCAGGCGGAGTCCTTGCGGCTTGCCTATGAGGCCGATAGCCGCCGTCTGGTTAGCGAAGAGGCACGACATATTCGGCAGGACGTCGCGCGCCTGCGCAGCCGACCGGATTTCAAGCGGGCTATTCTTCGGGCTGAGATTGACGATTTTATGGAGCACTTTTCGGTTGAGCTTGGCTCGCGGGTGGATGCGAAGACAAACGCGCAAATCAACCGCCTTGCAGGTCTGGCGAAAGACGCGCTTCAGAAGGACAGATCGGACGCGACCGACGAGGCGCAAAGGTCACTTGATGAGATTCGTGTGCTTGTCTTTACGGACCTGGTCAAACAACCGGGCTTCTTGGTAGCGATGTTCGAGGATTTCGCGAGCACGCGGCATCGCGCCATTGACAAGACACGGCACGACACTCTGTGTCGACGGGGCGAAGTGGCGATCGTGAAGGAAGACCTGGATGGTCTGCGTGAAACGATTGGGGCTATTCGCGATAACATCGTCAAGGACGTCGGCAAAACCCGAGTTGATATTCTCGCGGGCTTGATGTGCTGACAGGCAGGGCGGTGTCATCAAGGGAGGGGCGCATGCGCGCATCGAGTCGGGTCGGTTTGCGCTCGCTCCCGACCAGCGGACGAACGGCTACGTTGTCCGCAGTCCCGTTCGGCCGCGGCTCTCAAAGCTGGGTGACGTCCGAGCGTTTGAAGAGCGAAACCGCAATTGTGAGTGGACTTCGTGAGTTTTCAGCGCACGGCACGTTTGTTGAACGTAAAAACTCCAATATTGGTCGGCGGCCGGCACACGCCGGTAAGCCCTATCGACACACAGCGAGGTGTCGAGACCGTGGCGCCAGTCTTGAGAAATTTGCACTAACGGACAAAATAAATGCAGTGCAGATGGACTCTTTCGGTCGCGGTTCACCCCAAAAGACCATTTCCGAAACCGCTCTGGCTCAAGCGCCCGCGACGTCCGCAGCGATCTAAACGGAAGGTCGTCGACGACGAGCGACCCGCCAATTCGACGCGTGGTGACCTGCCACCGATTTTTTCCTACACGAGGATCTAGAGTCGGGCCTTTCGAAGGACGGACAGATGAAGCGAGCAAGGTTCACCCAAGAGCAGATCATCGGCGGTGCTGTTCCTGCGCTCCGCCAACGAAAACCACCCTCGTGGCCTCGCCAACGTTCGGATCAGGTCGGGCGCAACTACATGCGCCACAACAACGCGACGGTGCTGGCGATTTCCCGCAAGCCCAATCCCACGCAGTTTCAAAAAACGCTGGGCCTAAACGATTTCTATCATGGTCATGCTTTGAGCCCCGCCAACGATTGGGAGTTTCCGCTCGGCCATATCCAAATGGTCGGCAAATCCGACGGCGGGCAGATCGACTGGAAGGGACGGCTGCACTTCTTCATTGGCTGCCGCAGCAGCCGTTCGATTGGATCGCGCGTCACTCGATTGATTTCTGGTTGACCAGCAAAGATCTGCCCAGACCTGAAAGCCGCGTCTTTTATCGAGACGGCGTCCCGCATTTCGACGTCGTGGGCACGAATCTGGAAAGCGCGGCGCCGCTGCGCGAGAAATTCAGGACGATCTGCGACAAGGTCGACATCCACCCGCATCTGCTAGACCGTAGCCTCTACTTCGGGAAAGACGTTCCCAGAGGCGGAACCGCGCATCAGGCCGGCATGATGCGACTTGGCGAAGATGGCCAGACGTGCGTGCTCGATCTTAATTGCCGCACGCATGAAGTCGATAACCTATACGTCGTCGACGTCAGCTTTTTCCCCTCCATCGGCGCGGTAAATCCCACATTGACCCTGATCGCCAACGCTATGCGAGTTGCCGACATCGTCGCCAAACGGATGAGCTAGGCGGCAAGGTCAAGCGTCGCGCGAGTTGCAACGTTCTCTACGCGCGCGCGCGAGGCCGGTGCTTCCGTGTCAGTCTCACCTCGGGCGTCGAAAGACGCAGGGCGGATGCGGCAGTTGCTGGCGTTGGTGTATAAAGGCGGCAGCCGCACGCACGCGGCCCAGTTGGATGGCGTGACACTGCAAATCGTTCGCGACGGAGTCACCAAAATTTGAGGTCTCCGGCCCTAAGAATCTGTCCGGGAATATCATGTTGGATTGCATAGCTTTCGGAGCATGAGGCGGATGGAGGGGAGTTTTAGAAATGCGAGGGCTCTTCGATTGAGGCACTCCCAATCCTTGGCGAGCCTGCGGCAGCGGTTGAGCCAAGCCAGGGTGCGTTCGACGATCCACCGCTTGGGTAGGACAACGAAGGCTTTGGCCTGATCGGATCATTTGACGATTTCGATGTTGATCCGACGAAGAATTTTGTTCGCGGCGCGCTGAAACTGCGGTCCCTGATAGCCGCCATCGGCTTAGAGTTTGATGAGAAAGGGGTAGAGGCCGAACAGCGTCGCCATCAACATTTCGCCGCCGTCGCGATCCTGCACGTCGGCGCTATGCACGATGGCGTGCATCAGCAAGCCTTGCGTATCGACGAGGATGTGACGCTTTTTGCCTTTGATCTTTTTGCCCGCGTCATAACCGTTGGGATCAATGCACGCCCCCCTTTTTCCGCGCCTTTCACGCTTTGGCTATCGACGATGGCGACGGTGGGAGAAGCCTCGCGGCCTGCGCGTTCGCGGCATTCCACGAACAGCTCGAAATGAATGCGGTCGATTGTCCCGTCTCAACTCCACAAATCGAAATAGTCGTGCAGCGTCGAGCGAGGCGGCAGATCTTTCGGGATCGCCCGCCACTGACAGCCGGCGCTTAAAATATACATCAACCCACTGACGACCTCACGCAGGTTTACCCTGCGCCGGTTGCCGCCGCGTTTGGCAGGCGGAATCAGGGGAGCGACCCAACCCCATTCCAGATCG
>JAYTRP010000710.1:0-2746 GCA_043746145.1 Hyphomicrobiales bacterium
CGGATCGATACGATGGAGAACATCCTGCACGACCCTTCGGTTGGGCTGATCTTCCTGGTTCCGGGATTGCGAGAGGCTCTTCGTATCAATGGGCGTGCGGAGATCGTCACGGGCGCGGAACTGGGCGAGCTTGCCGAGAAAGGCCGGACACCGAAATCGGCTATCCGGGTGCGAGTCATCGAGGCGTTCTTTCACTGCGCCAAGGCGATTATCCGCTCGAAACTTTGGGAGCCGGACTGGCGCGTGGCGACAAACGATTTTCCCCCGCTTGGCACGATCATCGCCGACCAGATCGCCGGGCTCGACGCGGAAACGCAAAACGCCGGCATCGAGCACGCTTATGCGAACAATCTCTACTAACGGCTCGGATCGCCTTATCCGCAGATCAGGATCGCGCGGAAATCGTTGACGTTCGTCAGCGTGGGTCCCGTAACTATCTGATCGCCCAGCGCTTCGAAGAAGGCATGGCCGTCGTTGTCGGCAAGGCTGGCTTTGGCGTCGACGCCTAGCGACGCCGCCCGCGCCAGCGTGTCGGGGGCAATGAGCGCGCCGGCAATCTCCTCGGCGCCGTCAACTCCGTCAGTGTCGGCGGCGAGTGCGTAGACGCCCGGCAGCCCGTCGAGTTCAACCGCCAGCGACAGCAGAAATTCGACATTGCGCCCACCCCGGCCCTGACCGTGCACGGTCACGGTCGTTTCGCCCCCGCAGATCAGCACGCAGGGCGGCGGCGCCGGTTGACCGCGCCGTGCGACCTGCCTTGCGATGCCCGCCATGACGCGGCCGACCTGCGACGCCTCGCCCTCGATCGAGTCGCCCAGGATCACCGGCAGAAAGCCCGCCTCGCGAGCAATCTGTGCCGCCGCCTCCAGCGAGGCCTGCGGCGTTGCGATGATCCGGGTTTCCGCACGAGTGAAGGCGGGATCGCCGGGCTTGGGCGTCTCCGCTGCGGGATTATCGAGCAAAGCGCGCACGGAGGGTGACGGCTCGATGCCGTAGCGCCGCAACACGGCGCGCGCGTCGGCGAGCGTGGTGGCGTCGGGTAAGGTGGGCCCGGATGCAATCACCGAGGGGTCGTCGCCGGGCACGTCGGAAATGATCAGCGAGAGAATGCGGGCAGGCGCCGCGGCAGCGGCGAGACGTCCCGCCTTGATCGCGGACAGGTGTTTGCGAACGCAGTTGATTTCATGAATGGAGGCGCCGCTGCGCAGCAGGGCGCGATTGATCGCCTGCTTATCGGCGAGCGTGATCGTGGGCGCAGGTAGCGAAAGCAATGCGGAGCCGCCGCCAGAGATCAGGCACAACGCCAGATCGTCTGGACCCAGACCGCGCGCGAGTTCCAGGATGCGGGCGGCAGCGGCTTGGCCCGCGGCGTCGGGCACGGGATGGCTGGCCTCGACCACTTCGATCCGCGCGAGTGGCGCAACCCCGTGGCCGTAGCGAGTGACGACCAGCCCACTAAGCAGCCGGTCACGCGGCCAGTGCGCCTCGACCGCGAGCGCCATCGCGGCGGCGGCTTTGCCAGCGCCAAGGACGAGTGTGCGACCTTTGGGCGGTGGAGGCAGGTGGAGCGGGACTACCGCGTCGGCAGCGGCGGCTTTCACCGCTGCATCGAACATTTTGCGCAGCAGCGTACGCTCAAGCATGACGTCGACTCTGTCCCAGCGAGACACGCACTCTATCAGGGCCAAGCCGTCATGGAGGGAAAGCCTTCAAAACGAAATCCGCCGCGTGAGGACTAACCTCGCGCGGCGGGTTACTAGCTTCAGCTCTGCGCGGAGGCGTAGCTGGTGATTTCCATACCGAGGCAAATCTCAACGACTTCCGGGGTCGACCAGGCCATAGGAATTTCCCTGTGTTATGCGGCGGTAAAACGCGCTCCAACCGTCGCGATAAAGATGGGGCGCGCACTGTTCGAGCCATAGTCTTTTTGGCGCTATATCGTCAATTCAGCCCGTTACGGCTGTTGTGATAGAACAAACCCGGTTTAGCGTCGTTCCCGCGACGGCGCGTGACCGCGCCGCTCACAGCGCCCCCATCCGCCGATACACGAATGCAGGCAGGGGCAAGTGCGACTCGACTTCCGCGAGTGCTGCGAAACGATCGTGATGCGGCGAGAAGCGGCAGGCGGGGTCGGTCGCGGCGGCATCGCCCGTCACCGCGAAGGCCTGACAGCGACACCCCCCGAAATCGATCCCGCGCCGATCGCAAGTCTTGCACGGCTCCTGCATCCAGTCCTCGCCGCGAAACGCCTGGAACGCCGCGCCCTCGCGCCAGATATCCGCGAGCGGCCGCTCTCGCACATTGTCAAATACGAGGCCCGGCAACGTCGGCGCGGCATGGCAGGGCAAGACACGGCCCGAGGGCGATACGACGATAATGGATTGTCCCCACCCGCCCATGCAGGCCTTCGGCAGAGAGGCATAATGATCGTGGACCACGAAATCGAAGGCGAGCACGCCCTGCAAACGCGTCCGCGCCTGCTCGACAATGCCTGCCGTCGCCTCGAATTTCTCGCGCGTTGGGATCAGCGCCGCCCGGTTTCGGTCGGCCCAGGCGTAATACTGGATATGCGCGACTTCGATCCGCTGCGCGTCCGCTTCGACCGCAAATTCGATAAACCCAGGCAAATGGTCGAGGTTTTGCCGGTGCATCGGGGCGTTGATGGTCAGCGCCATGCCCATTTCTCGCGTCCAGCGTGCGACATCGCGCTTCTTCGCGAACCCGCCCTTATAGCCGGAAATGCGGT
>JAYTRP010000711.1:0-2742 GCA_043746145.1 Hyphomicrobiales bacterium
GCGCGCTCGATCCGGAACAGATTTTCTACCTGCAGGCGCGCGGCCTGCCGCGACAAGAAGCCGAGGCTATGCTGCTGGAGGCGTTCGGCGTCGACGCCATTGATCGTATCGAAAACGAAGCGACTGCCGAATGGCTGCGCGGGCGTATGCGCGCGTGGCTTGTCGGAAGGTCGCGGGAGGTTGGAATATGAACTCGATTGTGCAATCCCGTTACAACGTCAATGCTCTGCCGGTCGCCTATGATATCAATGCGATACGCGCGGACTTTCCCATTCTGAAAGAACGGCCTTACGGCAAGCCGCTGGTTTACCTCGATAGCGCAGCGTCGGCACAAAAACCTCGCGTCGTGATCGAACGGCTCACGCACTTCTACGAACACGAATACGCCAACGTGCATCGAGGCTTGCATTATCTCGCCAATGCCGCGACCGATGCTTACGAAGCGGCGCGCGAAAGCGTTCGCCGGTTCCTTGGCGCCGGGTCGATTGATGAGATCGTGTTCACACGCTCAGCGACAGAGGCGATCAACCTCGTCGCAGCGAGCTACGGGCTCAACAACATCGGCGAGGGCGACGAGATCGTGCTCTCGATTATGGAGCACCACTCCAATATCGTGCCGTGGCATTTGCTGCGCGAGCGCAAAGGGGCCGTGCTCAAGTTCGTGGACGTGGACGACGACGGCGTGTTGTCCGCGGAAGGTTTCGCTGAGGCGATTACTGATCGAACGAAGTTTGTCGCCGTCTCGGGCATGTCCAACGTGCTCGGCACAGTCGCGCCCTTGAAGGCGATCATCGCCCTGGCGCATGCCCGCGGCATACCTGTTCTCGTCGACGGTTCGCAGGCCGCGGTGCATGGGAACGTCGACGTGCGCGATCTCGACGCAGACTTTTACGTGGTCACCGGCCATAAGCTCTACGGTCCGACCGGGATCGGCGTGCTCTATGGCAAGGCGGCGTTGCTTGAAGCAATGCCGCCCTTCAATGGCGGCGGCGAAATGATCCAGGACGTGGAGACGGACCGGATCACCTATAACGTATCGCCACATCGGTTCGAGGCGGGCACGCCGCCGATCGCGCAGGCGGTTGGTCTGGGCGCGGCGCTCGACTATATGGAAGGCATCGGGCGCTCAGCGATCGCCGCGCACGAGGCTGATGTCAGCGCCTATGCGCACGAGCGGCTCGGCGCCATTAATTCGTTGCGCATCATCGGTAAAGCTCCTGGCAAGGGGCCGATCCTGTCTTTCACCATGGATGGCGCGCATGCGCATGATATTGCGACCTTGATCGATCGATCTGGCGTGGCGGTTCGCGCAGGCACGCATTGTGCAATGCCGTTGCTCAAGCGTTTCGGCGAGACGTCGAGTTGTCGCGCATCGTTTGCGCTCTACAACACGCGAGAAGAAGTTGACACGCTAGCCGAAGCGATTGTGCGCGCGCATAAGCTGTTCGTCTGAAAAAGGATTAGGCGATGCTGGACTCTCAGTCGACGCTCACGCTGAAGCCGCCTTCGACGATGCCGAAGGAGGAACTGGACACTCTGACGGAGGGAATTGTCGCTGCGTTGAAAACAGTGTTCGATCCGGAAATTCCCTGCGACATCTACGAGCTCGGCTTGATTTATAACGTCGATATCAACGACGACCGACTGGTTGCGATCGATATGACATTGACCGCTCCGGGGTGTCCCGTGGCTGGCGAAATGCCGGGCTGGGTCGAGAACGCGGTCAGCGCCGTGCCGGGGGTGTCGGGCGTCAAGGTCGACATGGTGTTCGACCCGCCATGGGATCAAAGCCGCATGTCCGAAGAGGCTCGCGTCGCGCTCGATATGTGGTGAGGTTCAAGGCGCGACGCTGCTGGACGCCAAGCGATCGATAGCTTGTGTGAACATGGCGATAAACCTCGGCGCGTCGACCGTCACCGCCACTTCCGCATTGGCCGGCCGTTTCCAGACGCCGCGCCAGTCCGCCACCGTCATCCCGCGTGTGAGTTCTCCCGCGGTTTCGACATCGGCGGCGACTTTCACTGTTTCAACCAAACTTGGATCAATGGCGACGCCGATGGCGAGCGGGTCGTGCATGATGAAAATGCGTTCTCCATACCGCCTCGCCGTGAGATCGAAGTAGAATCGGCCGGCGTCCTGCATGAATTTTATGATCGGCGAACTGGGATGCTTCGCCGCGAGAGCTACGATGTCACCGGGGACGAGCCGGGTTTTGCGGGTGACGTCGAGGCCGATGGCCACGAGCGGCGCCGCGCCTTCGACGCCAAACTCCCGGAACACGATCCGCGCGGCCTCAGGGTCATGCCAGATGTTGAACTCGGCCGCGGGCGTCGTGTTGCCCCCCTCGCGAAACGCGCCGCCCATGATGACGAAGCGGCGCAGGCGCTTGGGGAGTCCAGGGTCGCGGATAAGCGCGGCGGCGATGTTGGTGAGCGGGCCCGTCGCGACAAGGACCAGTTCGCCGGAATGCGCCTTCGAAGCCGTCAAGATCGCATCGACCGCATGCGTTCCTTCCAACTCGGGGCCGGGGTCGGGAAGCACGGCATATCCGAGCCCGCTTTCGCCGTGGATGTCGCTCGCGTCCGCCGGGGGATACAGGAGCGGCGTCGCGCAGCCGCGCCAGACCGGAATGTCGGATCGGCCGGCGAGCGCCAGCACTGCGCGGGTGTTCAGCGTTGCCTTGTTGAGGTCAACGTTGCCAGCGACCGTGGAGACGCCGAGCAAGCGCGCTTCCGGCGACGC
>JAYTRP010000712.1:0-8570 GCA_043746145.1 Hyphomicrobiales bacterium
TTGGCGGCGTCGTGGAAGCCGTTCGAAAATTCAAACGCCAGCACCAGAGCAAAGCAGACCAGCAGAAATCCGATTGTTGCCGGGGACCCTTGAGTTAAAGACGAGAGCATGCCGATCCCAGGTTCGAGCGCGCGGACTCGTGCTACCTTTCAGGCCTTTATGACGCTTTCCTAACGTCAGATGCACCTCGCGCAGGCGTGAACGACGCTGGTTCCAAATTCCGCCTTTGATCGCGCCGACAGCATTGCAGTGGAACCGATAGCGATCGCCGCTCCAACTCCGATCCCTGACGGGTCAGGCGGCATGGATTGACCTTCGCGCGCGCGTGAAGACCATGCAGCGGGCGATAGCGTCAACCCAACGAAATTACCCGTCCTGCCTCTTCCGCCGGGCCTCACTTTGGCGCGCAAGCTCAGGCGCTACGGCGCGGAGGTTACCGGGCGATGCTGTATTACGGTCGCACAACGTAACATCTTCATGCCGATTATTGTCCATCGCCAAACTGTTCGGGAGTGTTGCTGAGCAAATCAGGCTATAGTAGTGCGGCTATTATCACCTCGGCGCAGTACGGACTTGGCGCAACAACGACCAAGCGCTGAGACGGCGTACAAAATGTTGGAGTACGATTATGGCCGAGAGAGGCTGGTCACCGACGTTTCTGGAGTTGTTGGACCGTATTTGGCGCCCCGAAGACGCGTCACTCGGGAATGCTGCGCCAATCAAGGCCGAAGCGCCTGCGCTATTGGAGCCGACGCCCTGGCTTCCGACCCCCGCCCTTTTGGTTCCCTCGCCCGCGATCGCGCGCGTAATCCCGCCTCAAGCGCCCCTCTCCGCGACGCCTGCTATCGAGCCTGCCCCGGCAGCCACAACGAACGGCCATGAAATTGAGGCGCCTTCGGTCTTGAACGACGTTGAGCTTAGCGCGGCGGCTGAGGCCGAAGCCGCAACGCCGCTGGGCCAAAAGGAAGCTGCGCTAGAGCCGACGCTCGATGCTGAGCCTAACGCGAGCGCCACGGACATTGCAGAGGCGGAGCGCGCTGCGTCGGTTGCGGAAGCTACCATTGCAACGGAAACGCCAGCCTTACCTGTCGAGGTGCACGCAGCAATCGATGAACTCGATTTCGAGTTAGCCAGGATCATGAAGGAGATCGGCGAAGCGGTGAATTCCGCCGACGCCTCTGAGAAAGTGGATTTGGCGCCCGCTGGCGAAATTGCCGCGCCGATCAACGAGTTCGCGGAACCCGCGCCTGCTTACGAAGCAAAGGCAGCGCTTCTGTCCGTCGCCGCAGACAGCGAAGCCGAAGCCGAAGCCGACACCGATCTCGATGCGCTAATGAAAGCGATCAGCGAGGCCGTGCGGCCGTTGCATTCTTTGCAAATGGAGTCGAGCGGGGCCGGCACAGCCGTCGAACCCATACTCCTGCCCGCGCCAGCGAGCGAAGGCGATGTTTTGCCTGAGCCGGTGCAGAACGCTGGCGCCTCGGAACCGCCGCCCTCACCGACTAGGCCCGAATTGACTGCGCTGATCCAGGAGTTCGGTCGGACTGCGCAATATCAGCATCGTTTTGCGCAAGGTAATCCGCCGTTCAAGGTTGGTCAGGATATCCTCCACGCGCTGCGCACAGACAAGCGCGGAGCCGTTTCCCTGCGACTGTCCGATGGCGACCCGAACGCCGCCACAACGGGACAAACCGGCGGCTACAGCATCCGTCTTCCCGACGAGTTGGAGGCGGCGGCGAGCGGACAATCCGTCGTTATCAGGATTATCGCCCGATCAGCTGACGGGCCGATTTCGCGGTTCGCCTGCTCGTATTCAACCAACGACGTCGGCAACTCCGGCTGGTGCTGGCGGGTTGTGGGGTCCGAATGGGCCGTTCACGTCGTCCCCTACAATGTCCCGCCGATGAAGAACGGAAACGGCGACTTCGTTGGCCTGCTTCCGCCCCCCGCGGGCGAACCTGCGGTCGAGATCGCGGGCTTGGCGATAGACGTTGTCGCACGGCCTGAACTCTGAGAGAACAATCCGCCAGCGGTATCACATCGCCGAGAGGCCGCCGTCGAGTTTTAACTCTGCTCCGGTCATGAAACGACTTTCGTCCGATGCGAGATACAAAATCGCCTGCGCGATATCTTCGACCTCGCCGAGCCGGCCGAGCGGGATCTGCCGCGCTAGCTTGCCAAACACGGTCGCCTCGTCGCGATCGCCCACTAGCGCGTCGAGGATAGGGGTTTTCACGAAGCTCGGATGCACCGAATTACAACGAATGTCCCAACCCTTGCGCGCGCAATGCAACGCGACGGATTTGCTGAGCAACCAGACCGCCGCCTTCGAAGCGTTGTAGACCGCGAAATTATGCGACGCGATCAGGCCGGCTATCGAGGAAATATTGATGATCGAACCAGGCTGGCTCTCGCGCATTAGCGGCAGCGCGTATTTGCAGCCGAGGAAGACGCTGTCGGCGTAGACGCTCATGCCGCGCCGCCATTCCTCGAGGCTCAGATCTTCAACCGAGCCCAGTTGTGCGATGCCGGCATTGTTGACGAGCACGGAAAGGCCGCCGAGCGTCTCGCGCGCAAAGGCGACCGCCGCGATCCAGTCGCTTTCGCTCGTAACGTCATGATTGAACGAAAATGCTGTGCCTACGCCAAATTCCGTGTCGATCGCCGCCGCGGCGGCTGCGGCTGCGTCCGCTTTGACGTCGGTCAGCAGCACGCGAGCGCCCTCGCGCGCCAAGGCTTGCGCCGCCGCGCGGCCGAGTCCCTGCGCGCCTCCGGTGATCAGCGCGGTCTTGCCGTGAACGCGCCCGCGCTGGTTGATCGCCAAATAGTCCTCCTCTAGCGTTCCCGCACGGATTGCTTCAGCGTGTTGCGGGTAATTTTTCCTGTCGCCGTCTTCGGCAATTCATCCAGCACTTTGATTTCGACAGGGCACTTGTAGGCCGCCAGCCGTTCCCGGCAGAAACGCGTAAGTGCCGCAAGGTCGAGATCGACGCCTGATGTCGCCGAGACGAACGCGATCACCGTCTCGCCGCGATAGGCGTCGGGAGCGCCAACTACCGCAGCCTCGCGCACGCCGGGAAAGGCGTAGAGCACGTCTTCCACCTCGCGCGGCCAGACCTTGAACCCGGAAGCGGATATCATGTCTTTCTTACGGTCAACCAGATAGAACCAACCCGCAGCGTCGAAGAAGCCGACGTCGCCGGTGTGCATCCAACCATTCTGAAGAACTTCGGCAGTCTCGGCCGGCTTGCCCCAATAACCCGCCATGACGCCGGGTCCGCGCACTACGACTTCGCCGTGTTGGCCGACTCCAACCGGACGGCGCTGTTCGTCGACGATGATCGCGTCCACACCCGGCGCGGGCAGACCAATCGAAAGCGCGCCCGAGTCGGGATCGATAGGGATTGGGCCCCGGTTGGGTGCGAGATGACTTGGCGCCGTCAACTCCGTCATGCCGTAAGACGTACGGATCGCGCGTCCAAATTTTTCGGCAAAGGCGTCGATCACCGTGGGCGGGATCGGCGCGCCGCCGGAATTGATATGCGCCAGGCTGGTGAAATGCGCGCGCGTCGCCTGTGGTTGGTTCATTAACGCGATGAAAGCCGTGATGGCGCCGATGACGAAAGTGGGCCGATGTTCGAGCAAGGCGTCGAGCACCAGCGCAGGATGAAACCGGTAGGTCAGCGCCTGCGAAGCTCCTGCCGCTAGGGCTGCGACGAGTTGCGCCTCAAACCCGGTGACATGGAAAAGCGGCGCAAGGCCAAACACGCGCGAGCTGTTGTCGAGCTCGAAATGGCGGCTGACTGTCAGCGCGTTGGCGACGAGATTGCGATGCGTCAGCATGGCGCCCTTGGGCGCGCCCGTGGTTCCCGAGGTGTAGAGCAGCAGCCCAACGGCGTCGGCCGAAAGGCCCGGCGCTGGCGTGTCCGCTAACGCCTCGGTCAGCGCCAGCGCCAGCGCCCGCTCCGGGGGAGCGTCGCCCCGTTCCGGGAGCACACGCGAATCGTCGCGCGTCTGATACTCGCGCCCGCTGGTCCAGAGGACACACTCGCGCTCCACAAATCCCTCAGCGGCGGCAGTGGTGACCTCCCATTGATCATCGTGGCAGATCACCGCCTTCGGGCGGCAGTCCGCAAATAATTTGGCGAGTTCCGGCGTTCGGTACATCGGATTGAGGCTGACGACGATCGCGCCCCGCTTCCACACGGCGACCGTCGCGATGAGAAATTGCGGCACGTTCTGCAAGATAATCGCGACGCGGTCGCCAGCCGAAACCGCCCGCCGCGACAACCAACCCGCGAGATTATCGCTGAGCCTATCGATCTCGCCGTAGCTGAGAGTGCGGTCAAAATAGATCACGGCCGGCGCATCCGGATCGGCGCGGCGGAACAGATCGAGCGCGGTCAGCCCGCCTGTCTGCGGCGGCTCCGCGTCAGGCTCATAAAGCTTGATCCAAGGCCTCGTCGCCGCGGCGGCCTCATAGGCCGCGAGAATGTCGGCATCCTCTGTAGCGTGCTTGGCGGAAGTCACTGCCGCTTGCTGTCCTTCTTATCGCGAGTTGAGCTTTGTAGCCGGCTCTAGTCACTCGCTGCAACCACGACGCGGACCTCGAAGGCGCTGACTTAAGCACTGCCCTAAGCCCGGCCCTCGCCGTCATCGCCGGGAATGAAGCGATCAGAGTGACAGAGCGCATCCGTTTCTCTTTCTGAGAGCGGCTGCGTCACCGCCCCTGGATCGCCACGCTACGCTCGCGATGACGGACGGGGGCCGGTTTGGCGCCAACAAGCGCTAGACTTAGCGTTTATCACCGCGCACCTCGGCTCATTCCGCCGGCGCCCAATCCGGCGCGGTCAGGCGCCGCTTGCCATCGGCGCTGCGAAGCACGTCCGGCGCAGCAATATCCCGCTTGTCCCAAAGTTGGCACGTCACCGCCTTGTGCTTCTGATCGAGCCCCTCGCAATAATTGGTGAACTCGCAGGTGCGCACTTCATCGCCGCGACCTAGCGACATTTTCAGCGCCCAATCGGGGTCGGCGAGCGATTGACGCGCCGCGCCGACGAGGTCGCAGATTCCGTCGGCGAGCCAGCCCTCGGCCATGGCGAAATTATGCATGCCCCCAGAGCAGACGATCGGCGTCGCGAAGCCGGCGGCGCGGACCGCCTCGCGGATCGCGCGCGTCGGCGCGGCATTGCGCCCGAATGGCCCGCGCGCGTCGGAGATGAATTGCGGCATGCATTCATAGCCGCTCGGGCCGGTGTAGGGGTAAACGGACGCATTGACGGCAGGCCGCATGGCGTCGTCGAACTTACCGCCTCGCGAGGTCGACAAAAAGTCCATTCCCGCTTTCGCGAATGCGACGCCCATGGCGGGCGTGTCTTCAACCGTCGTGCCGCCGTCGATGCATTCCTCGGCGAGATAGCGACAACCCACTACGAAGCGGTCGCTTACGGTTTCGCGAACGGCGGCGAACGTCTCGAGCGGCAGGCGCAGCCGGTTGGTCAGCGAGCCGCCGTAGCCATCTTCGCGCGTGTTCGTGCGCGAGAGGAACGAGGCCATGGTGTAGGCGTGCGCGTAGTGCAATTCGACGCCGTCGAAGCCCGCAAGCTCGGCGCGCTTTGCCGCGGCGGCGAACAGCGGCGGCAGGGTTTGTGGCAGATCGCGGATATGCGGCAGGTCGACATCGCTCACCCGCTCGCGATAACCCAGCATCAGCGACTCGAACTCGCGCGCGGTCAGCGCCGCCTTCCAACCCGCCTCGCCCAGCGCGAACAGGCGCGCACGCGCCTCCGATTCCGGCGCTCCCTCGGCGTCGACGGCGCGGCGATGCGCGTCGGTCAGTTGCAGGAAGCGCTCGAAGAATTTCGCGGGGACGGGACGGCGGCGGATGGCGAGAAAATCGATGATCTGAATGAACAACCGCGTGCGCCCGCCACTGCCGCGCCGCACCGCTTCGACCAACTGGCGCAACCCGTCGATGTAGCGGTCGTGGCCGATGCGCAGCAGCGGTCCGCTCGGCACGTCGCGAATGCCGGTCGCCTCGACCACGATGGCGCCCGGGCGACCGCGAGCGAAACGCTCGTACCATTCAATCACGGCGTCGGAGACGAAGCCATCCTCGGTCGCGCGCCAGGGCACCATCGCGGGCACCCAACTTCGTTGCTCCAGCGCGAGCCGACCCTCGCGAAGCGGCGAGAACAGGCGCGACCGTCCGGCCTCCTCGCGCGTGGGAATCAGTCCGGGACCCGGCTGGTGACGGATGCGTTCGGGCGGACGCCACATGAAAATCCCCTAATCTGGAACGACGGCGATTGCTTGTATTTCAACCTTGGCGCGATCCTCCATCAGCGCGGTGACCTGCACCGCCGTCATGGTTGGAAAGAACCGGCCCATGACCTCGCGATAGACTTTGCCGATTTCCGGCAGGCGCTCCAGATAGTCGCGCTTGTCCACGAAATACCAGACGAGGCTCGTCACGTGCTCAGGCGCGGCGCCGTCGCAGGCGAGCACCGCGACGATGTTGCGCAACGCCTGCGCGATCTGTGAGACGAGGTCGTCGCTCTCGAACTGGCATTCGGCTTTCCAACCAATCTGACCCGCGACGAAAACGGTGCGTCCACGCGCGGAAATTCCGTTGGAATAGCCCTGCGGTTTGGCCCAGCCTTCGGGTTGCAGTTGACGGTTCATGGTTCCTCTCAGCGCGACTTCAACAATTCGCGCGCGACGATCAGCTTCTGCACCTCGGTCGCGCCCTCGTAGATGCGCAGCGCGCGGATTTCGCGGTAGAGGCTCTCGACAATCTCGCCGCGCTGGACGCCGCGACCGCCGAACATCTGCACCGCGCGATCAATCACCCGCTGCGCCGATTCGGTCGCCGTCATCTTGGCCATCGCGGCCTCGCGCGTGGTTGGCAGCTTCTGCACGTCGCGCCGCCAAGCCGCGCGATAGGTCAGCAGCGCCGCCGCGTCGATCTCCGTCGCCATGTCGCCGAGCGCTGCTTGGGTCAGTTGCAGATCAGCCAAGGCGCCGCCAAACATGCGTCGGCTTGTTGCGTGATCGAGCGATTCATCGAGCGCGCGCCGCGCCAGCCCCACCGAGGCGGCGGCGACCGATGCGCGAAATATGTCGAGCGTCCGCATGGCGATCTTGAACCCACCGCCGGAGGCGCCGAGGCGGCGACCAACCGGAATGCGGCAACCCTCCAGCCGCAGCGTCGCCAGCGGATGCGGCGCGATCACATGGAGGCGCTCGGCAATGGAAAAGCCGGGATCGTCGGGATACACGACGAAGGCGGAGATGCCGCGCGCTCCGGGCGCCTCGCCGGTGCGGGCGAATAGCGTGTAAACGTCGGCGATGCCGCCGTTGGAAATCCAGGTTTTCTCGCCGTCGAGGACGTAATGATCGCCGTCGAGCCGGGCTGCGCATGCCATTGCCGCGACATCCGAGCCCGCTTCTTTTTCCGACAGCGCGAAGGCGGCCAACCAGTCGCCCGAGCGGGTCTTTGGCAGCACGTGATGCTTCAGCTCGGGCGACCCCGCAATCGCGATCGCCCCCGAGCCGAGGCCCTGCATGGCGAAGGCGAAATCCGCGAGGCCGTCGCGCCAAGCGAGCGTTTCGCGCGCTAGACAAGCCGACCGCGAGTCGATGCCGTCAGCATCACCCTCTGGCGAGGCCACCGCAGCTTCCAGCAACCCGGCGCGCCCCATCGCGCGCACCAGGCGCCGGCAGGACGCGTCGACATCGACATGATCGACATTGTCCATAACATCGGAATCGATGAACGCGTCCAAGCGCGCGGCGAGTTCACGATGGCGCGGCTCGAAGAACGGCCATTCAATCCAATCGCGCGGCGCGCGTCGGGCGGGAGCGTGCATCAATCACCCTCAAAGACGGGCTTGCGCTTGGCGGCGAACGCCTCGAAGGCGCGGCGGAAGTCGCCGGTCGTCATGCAGATCGCCTGCGCCTGCGCCTCGGACTCGATCATCTCTTCGAGACCCATCGCCCATTCCTGGTTCATCATCGTCTTGGTCATGCCATGCGCGAACCACGGCCCGTCAGCAATCGCGCGCGCAAAGCTCAGCGCCTCGCGTTCGATGTCGCCGCTCGGATGCAGTGCGTTGTAGAAGCCCCAGGCGGCGCCCTCGGCGGCGGTCATCGCGCGGCCGGTGTAGAGCAGTTCGGCGGCGCGGCCCTGGCCGATGATGCGGGGCAGAATTCCGCACGCGCCCATGTCGGCCCCCGCGAGGCCGACGCGAGTGAACAGGAATGCGGTCTTCGCCTCCGGCGTCGCGAAGCGGATGTCGGACGCCATCGCCAGAATCGCGCCAGCGCCCGCGCAAATGCCATCAACCGCAGCGATAATCGGCTGCGGGCAACGGCGCATCGCCTTGACGAGATCGCCGGTCATGCGCGTGAAGGCGAGCAGGTCTGGCGTCTTCATCCGCGTCAGCGGCTCGATGATCTCGAACACGTCGCCGCCGGACGAGAAATTGCCGCCGGCGCCGGTCAGCACGATCGCGCGCACATCCGATGCGCCGCCGAGATCGCGGAACAGATCGCGCAGCTCGGCGTAG
>JAYTRP010000713.1:0-2730 GCA_043746145.1 Hyphomicrobiales bacterium
CCCAAGCCCTTCGGCCAAAACTCGATGGCTCGTACATGCCCCTCAATTGGGTCTTTTTCATGGCTAAATCGACTTGCGACCATTTGTTAAGCTGTTTAGCACTGTGAAACATATTGCTAAACCGCCCCCTTGATATGCTCCGGCCGCCCGCGCCAAAGCCCGTCGGCGCCGCGCATGAACCCGCCGTCACGATAGAGATTGCGCACTGGGGCATTTCTCGAAGTTTCGACGATACGGGCGCAAACCTTGCCTGTCGCTTGAACGACAAATGCGAGCAAACGCTGTTCCACGCCGAGCCCGATAACGCGGCAACTCAAGGCGAAGCCTATGATTTCGCAGTTTTCAATCACGGCCGCCGCGACCAACCCGTGGTCGGCGAGGCGGTCCATTACGCGCATAACGAAAACGTCGCAGCGTGTCAGTTCGGCTGACGAAAACGAACGTCCCGTCGCATTAAATTGGGTCGTGCGCGCAAACAATTCTTCGACCCGCGCGAAATCGGTCTTATCCGCGCGGCCGATGTCGCAGACGATCGCGAGCGACTCGCGGAATTCCGTTTCGTCGGTCGCCAACCCTCGCAAACGCTCACGCTGTAATTGCGCTTTAACGAGGTCGGTGCGGATCGCGGCCTCGGCAGTGACGTGGGGGCGCATGAGACGAGGATCGTCGAGCAATCGCCGGCGTAACGAGAACGGCTCCTCGCCCCAGATCTCAACCTCGGGCAACTCGTGCGCGACGCGATCGCGCTCAATTGGGGAATCATCGATGAAAACGATTGCTGATAACGGAAAGCCCAACTCGTCGGCGATCTCGCGGATGTTTCCTGGCTTGTCGCGCCAGTCGACTCGCCAGGTGACGAAGTCGTCGGGCGTCAGCAGACGGTCGCGCGGATAGTTTTCCGGAAACTTCCAGAGATCGCGAACGATCGTTTCGTCATTCTTGCTGGCCGCCGCGAGAACGATCCCGCGTCGTTGCAGCGTCTTCAACGCTTCATGCAGGCCAACATATAAGCCGATATGGGAGGCCAACCCGGAGACATCCGGCGACCAGGCGAATGGCGCTCCCGTTTCGGCGAGCACGCCCGGCCAGAGCACGCCGTCGAGATCAACGATCACCGCCTTTTTGGCGTCGATACCAAGCACGACGACCAGCGCGTCAACATGCGCTCGCGCCATGATGCGCTCGCGCCCGTTGGGATCGCCTTCCACGAGATCGACCAAAGGCGCCGGATTGGGGACGAGTCCATGCACCGCGGCTTTCTCGGAATCGGGCCGGAGCAGCATCCAGCCTGGAGCGCCGAAATGCGAGAAAGAAACGAGACCGTCGTCAACCAGTCGCCGCGTTCCCGCCGACGCAAGCATCGCTGCGACGTCGATAATATGGATATCGGTAAATTCTTCAACCAGGTCAGCGAGCGCTAGATTGGCGGCGCGGAAGCGATTGCGATGTCCATGCGATCCCCGTTCGGCGAGACCGAGCGGCTGTACGGTCGGCTCGGGGCAATTGTCGATCAGAATCGGCGCCGCGCTCCGGGCGCGTAGGTTGACAAGCAGCCGCCGCGCTTCATCGAGGTAAGCTCCCGCGCCAGCGGTTATTATCGAACCGCGCGAGCGCAGCGCGCCAACCAGGATAGCGTCGAACGGGCGCTCGGCAACCCAATCGACGTCGCTGGCGAACGTCGCCCCAACACGCAAATCGATGCCTCGCGCCCGTGCGTCAGCACTAAGAAACTCTGCCTCCATCTGCAGATCGCAATCAGCAAGCAGCGCGATTTCGAGCCGCCGGCGGGGCGCAGCGAGGTCGGCCAATCCCCGCGTCTGGCGAGCGGCCCAATAGTCGAGCGCCCCTTCGCGTCGGCCTCGGCGGTAAGTCTCGAGCATCTCGGCGGGATCGCGCGCGCCGGTCTCAGCAAGCGCCCTCGCCTGCGCGTCGGCCTCCACCCCGGGCGACTGGTCAGTGAGGAAGCCCCGCTCCATCAGTGCGGCGATGCAACCCGCTAAGGTCGCGACATCGTAACCCGTTCGTCGCGAAAGCTCGGGAAAGTCGCGCGGAAGTTCGCGGGGCTCAGCGAACAGGTCAAACAGCGCGGCCACTTCTGGGTCGACGGCGAGCCGCATCGACGAAATCGCATGCAGAACGAGAACGCGCCCGGGGCCAAGCGCGAGGACATGGGCGAATGAGGAGCAGCGCAACATCATTCAGAATGCGTAATACGCCTCGCTGACGCCGGGCTTGACGCTTTCATTCACCCAAGGTTTATTCGACACAAGCTGCTCAGCGGGGGACCCTGCCCAAATTAGAAACTTGCCGGGGAGATAACTCGTGCCGACACGCCGCATCCATCTCGTTAATCCCAAAACTGACTCGCTGACAACCCGCCCGATCTATTTCAACCGGGCGCTTTATTCTCCGCTCGCCGGCTTGCTTGCCGTCGCCGCCTGCATCCCGAGCGACGAGTATGAAGTCGTTATGACGGATGAAAACATCGAGCCGATCGACTTCGACTTGAAAACCGACATGGTAGGGATTTCCGCGATGACGAGCTATGTCAATCGCGGCTACGAGATCGCCGACGCTTTCCGCGCTCGCGGAATTCCGGTGGTCATGGGCGGCGTGCACCCAAGCTTCATGGCCAAGGAGGCGCTCACACATTGCGACGCGGTTGTGGTGGGCGAAGCCGAACTGGTGATGGACGGACTTCTTAAGGATCTGCGGCGAGGCGAGATGAAA
>JAYTRP010000714.1:0-2720 GCA_043746145.1 Hyphomicrobiales bacterium
TGATGCTCTACAATTGCACCATCCCCGAATATCTCCAGGGCAACCGCTTCAACCACGAGCCCAAGCGCCCGCGCAAACTGCTGGTGAAGGCCAAGGAGATTGTGAAGTTCGCCAAGGGGGTGGAGCGCGAGGGCATGACCATTGTGCCGCTGCGCATCTATTTCAACGCCAAGGGCATGGCCAAGATCGCCATCGCGCTGGGCAAGGGCCGCAAGCTGCACGACAAGCGCGAGGCGGACAAGGAGAAGGACTGGAAGAGGGATCAGGGGCGGTTGTTGCGGGACAAGGGGTGAGGCGGAGAACGATTTGGAAAATGGCTTCACTCGTCGCCTGAAAAAAAGTCTTCATCCCGTTTTTTCAGTTCTATGACTCTATTTGTCCGCACGCCGACGCCATGTTCAATCATGAGTTCGGCGAGCGCGTCGCCGTCGATGAGCACTATGCGCTGCGGCAGATGGCGAACGAAATCCTTCGCATGACTGCTGTAGGCGCAAGTCGTCACGAAGACGCCTTTCGTTGCGCCATGGCCGACGAGGCTTCCCAGAAATGCCTGGACGTCGGGACGACCGATGCTGCGATTCAGGGCGTAGCACTTAGCCTGGATGTAGATGCGGTCCAATCCGAGCCGGTCCTCGCTAATGATGCCGTCAACCCCGCCGTCGCCAGATTTCCCTAATTGTTTGGCGGCGTCCGCGCGATTGCCGCCGTAACCCATTTTGACCAGCAATTCGATGATGAGTTGTTCGAAAAACGAGGATGAGTTTTGAAGAATTCTCTGGAGTAGATCTGAGGCCAACGCAGCGTGAAGAACGCTATTGGCCTTTTCGATTTCTTCCTCGGGAGTAACGCTCGCGGTTAACGCTGTCCTCGAACCGTGCGCTTCGCTAGCCGCAACGGATTCTTCTCCCTGTTCGCTATTCCTGACGGTTTTAATGAAATCCCGAAACGCGGGACTCAGTTTAGCAAGGAGTGAAACATCAATGCGGGCAGGACGGCTCAACAACAATTTTTTCCCATCCTCTGTCGCAACAAAGACACCTCGCGAAGGGGATCGGACTAAACCCGCTTTTTGCATATGAAATTTCGCCCAATGAATTCTGTTGTGCAAAATTTTCTGCTTACCGCTTGGCAAGAGTTGCTCACGCTCGTCCTCGCTCAAGGCAAATTCATCCGCAATTCGTGTAACTAAATCCATGACGCGGCACTCTCCCTCCGCAGCGTGGCGGAGAACCGGAAGCATGAGCGTTTGATAATCTGGAATCGCCATTCAGCTACCATGCACTGGTCCAAGGCCACGAACAAGAACGGCTAAACGAGCCAATTCGTCGGCACGTCAAGCGCCTTGGCTATGGCCGCCAGCGTCTCCTGGCCGCCCTTGCGTCGTCTGTTTTCGAGATCGCTCAAATACCCTTGCGAGAGACCGGCGCGCTCGGCGAGTTCGGTCTGCTTGACGCCTCGCCATTTGCGGATCGAAGTCAGAAGACTGGCGCCGCGCAGCAGCGACGCGCTGATTTCGGCAGGCATCATGCTCTCGCAGCCAGCGGCGATCTCCGCTTTCGCCGCAACATAAGCAGCGGCGTCCGCGGCGTCCTCTTCCGCCTCTGCGGCCAACGCGGTCAAACGCTCGTATTCCGCGCGTGAAAGCAACACCAGTTCTTCCCCGGCGGGCGTCCGTATCATCTGGGCCATTTGATCCTCTCAAAAATAAGTTTTTGTTGCGCGACGACCAATATAAAAGGCAAGAATCGTTGTCAGGTCTTCGTCGAACAGCACCCGATATTCACCGACGCGCATTCGGTAGCCGTCTTGACCTTGCAACTTTTTCACGTCAGCGCGCTCCTCCATCGCATAGCGGTCGAGCGCCGCCTCGACCGCGATCTGCGCCAAATTCGGCAAGGCGTCGAACTGCTTTGCGGCGGCGGACGTGAAAACAACTGTTTTCATGGGATCGTTATCGCTAATTTTATCGCTATTGTCAGCAAAAATCTGCGATATATCGTCGCTGAGTTCTTCGAATTTGAGCGCCGAAAAACGCCCCTGCCTCAATTTCACTCAGCCCCGCCCATCGCTTGGCGTTGAACCCGCCGTCCCCCGCCCCTATCCTCGCCCCATGTCCGCAACAAAACTCCTCGTCCGCAACGCCCTCCTCGTCCCCGTCTCCGACGCCCGCCCCGAGCCTTTCCCCGGCTGGCTCGCCGTGGACGCCCACGGCCGCCTCTCCGCCGTCGAACCCGGCGAACCTCCGGGCGATCTCGGCGCGCAGGTGATCGACGCCAACGGGGCCTTCGTCGCGCCGGGCTTCGTCTCCGCCCACAGCCCTCTGTTCACCAGCGGCTCGCGCGGGCTGGGGATGGACAACGCGCTTTATGGCTGGGTCGACGCGATGACCCACTACACCCGCCACGCCGACGCCGACGACATCTACTGGTGCACGTTCCACGGCGCGCTGGATTTCCTCAACAACGGCATCACCACGGCCTATGATTTCTCCGACAGCCGCCTGCCGCTGGAGATGGACGCGCGGGGCCAGCGCATCCCCGCCGGTCCGCTCAAGCCGCTCGAACACGCCACCGCCCAGATCCGCGCCAAGGCCGACGCGGGCCTGCGCTTCCTCCATTCCGTCCAGCTTAACGACGAAGTCGGCGACGCCGAGGAAGCCCTCGCGCGGTTCGCCGAGACCAAGGCGTTCGGCGACAGCCTCGACAGCGACCTCTATCTTG
>JAYTRP010000715.1:0-2717 GCA_043746145.1 Hyphomicrobiales bacterium
TTTTGTAATTATTTTTAGGGGGGCGCCCCCCAAGCGGTCGCCCGGAAATTTGAGGGCTGGAACGCAGGGCGGTTCTTTGCTGCGCCGCCGAACTCGGTCCTGCTCATCCCGATCCAAGGCGTTCCGACCGTAAAACGGCGCAGGCGAATACGCTAGGCGTACGTCCGCGAACCTTCGCCGTACGTAAAAACGCCCATGACTGTCATACACCCTACGCCCGAATCCACCGCCGTCGAGGCGACTTCTTTCGCTTTGCGCCCGGCCGCACAGATAACTGTTTATTTCGACGGTTCCTGTCCGCTTTGCTCGGCAGAAATCGCTCACTATGCGGGCCAACGTGGAGGCGAAATGCTTTCTTTTGTCGACGCTTCGGACCCGCAAGTTCCTATTGGGGCCGACATTGGGCGCCGCGATGCGTTGAAGCGATTTCACGTTCGACTCGTCGATGGTCGCGTGTTGTCGGGAGCGGAGGCTTTTGTAGCGATCTGGGACGTCCTGCCGGGCTGGCGCTTTGCGGCGAGGATCGCACGGCTGCCCGGGGTGTTGCGTTTGTTGGAGGCGGGCTACCGCGTATTTCTCCCGCTAAGGCCTCGGATGTCCGGCGTTGCTGGACGCCTCGGCGCACGCGCTTTGCACGGTAAGGAGACGGGGCTCCCCGACGGCTGAGACGTCGTCAGGCGCAATCGCGGCAAACTCGAATTCAAGACGAAAGCGAGTACTTAAATGTTGACCCTGGCGCTGTTGACCACCGCAATCCTGTTCGGCGGGACGACTGTTGACGGGGTGGACAGCCCCCGCTCCCTGACTTTGATGTGCCAAAACGTGGTCGTTGGTGAACGCCACAATAGAGAGGAGCCGTCCGCCATGCATGCTGTCACGATCGGTCTCGATATCGCCAAGCACTGGTTTCAAGTTCACGGCGTCAATGCCTCCGGCGAAGCGGTCTTCAGGCGCAAGCTCCGTCGCGCCGAGGTCGTAGAGTTCTTCCGAAAGCAGCCGCCTTGCCTCGTCGGCATCGAGGCTTGAGCGACGGCGCACCATTGGGCGCGCGAGTTGATCGCGCTCGGCCACCAGATCAAGCTGACGCCGCCTGCCTATGTGAAGGCCTACGTCAAGCGCAACAAGAACGACGCGGCCGACGCAGCAGCGATCTGCGAGGCGGTTACACGCCCTTCGATGCGCTTCGTGCTGGTCAAGGATGTCGATCAGCAGGCCGTGCTGATGATGCATCGGGCACGCAACCTGCTCGTTCGCCAGCGCACGATGGCTATCAATGCGCTGCGCGCGCACATGGCCAAATTCGGCGTCATCGCGCCGCAAGAACCGGCGCATGTCGATCATCTGGTCAAGGCGATCGAAGAAGACACGGGCGTGCCGGAACTGGCGCGCTCGATCTTGCGGCTGATCGTGGCGCAGCTGCACGATACGCAGGGCAAGATCAAGCTTATTGAGGCGCAGCTGGCGCGATGGCGTCACCGCAGCGAGATCAGCAAGCTGCTTTAACATGCTGCTGAAAAAGTCATAGCCTTGCGGCTATTTAGGCCTTGGGTGTCGTTTTTTGCGGCCTGAAGAGGCGTTTTGGGCGGATAACTTTCGATGCAAGGTCTTTTTTCTTTCTGTTTCAGGCCGCAAGACACACTTCTCCTGTCGTTGCGAGCAGCTTGGGCAGGAGGATGATGTTGTAAGCGGCGCAGGTGAAGACGAACACGGCTTGCACCCTGGCCAGGCCTCGCACCATCAGTTGATCGAGGCCGCCGATGGTCTTCTCCCAGCCGAAGACCTCCTCGATCCGTTTGCGTTTGCGCTGGCTGATCGCGTATCCGTCACTGGCGGCCACTCGCGCCGGAACGGCGGTCTTGCGCGCCTTGCCGGTTTTGCTCGGGCCACCGTGGACGACGATATGCGGCACGACGCCCTTGGCCTTCAGGCCTTCAACGAAGGCCTCGGCGTCGTAATTCTTGTCGGCGCCCAGCGTCGCCCCTTCCGGCAATCCCTCGCTCAACCGTGCGGCGGCTTCCCGCTCGGCGGTTCCCGCGGCGAGCGTGGCCTCGGCGGCGGCGACGAGGCCGTTGCGGTTCTCCATCAGCGCGTGGCCCAAATAGGCGAGTTTGCTCTCCTGCTTGGCGGCCTTCTTGAAAAGCCGAGCGTCGCGGTCGGTCGTGGAGGCGTGCGTTTCATTCGAGCGCTTGGTCTTGCGGAAATCGGCCTCGGCGTTGCGCCCGCCTGTCGGCGGCGCGCCGGAGCCGTCCTTGGGCTGAAAGCTCTTCATCGAGGCCCAGGCCTTCAGCAACGTTCCGTCCACCGAGAAATGCTCTGCGCTCATGAACCGCTTCACCTCGGGAAGCGCGATGATCTTCGACAGAAACTGTTGGGCGATCTCGGCATTGAGCAGGCGGTCGCGGTTCTTGGAGAAGGTGGAGGCGTCGAACACCCGCTCATCAATCGAAAGTCCGACAAACCAACGAAACAGGATGTCGAACTCCAGCCACTCGACAAGCTGGCGTTCGGAACGGATCGTGTAGAGAAGCTGGAGCATCATGGCTCGCAGCAGCCGCTCTGGCGGAATCGAGGGGCGTCCGAGTTTCTCGTAAAGCCCGCAAAACGCCCCATCCAAACCTTCTAGCACTACTTTGGCATATTTTTGAGGGGTTGGGCGTTTTTGGGATTCCCGAACTGCGTATTGCGTGATTCATGGGTGGTCGGCATGTTGGAGGGCC
>JAYTRP010000716.1:0-2706 GCA_043746145.1 Hyphomicrobiales bacterium
ACGGCGCGCTTGATTTCCTCAACAACGGCATCACCACGGCCTATGATTTCACGGATAGCCGATTGCCGCTCGTGATGGACGCCCGCGGCCAGCGCGTCATAGCGGGCCCGCTTAAACCCTTTGCTCACGTGGCCGCGCAGATCCGCGCGAAGGTTGACGCCGGGCTGCGTTTCATCAACAGCGTCCAACTCAACGATGAAGTCGGCGATGAGGACGAGGTCCTCGCGCGTTTCGCAGAGACCAAAACTTACGCCGAAAGTTTCGCCTCCACCGGCCTCTATTTCGGCGCTGCGATCAGCGGCTCCGTGCAATGGTCGACAAATCCCGCGACGGCCCGGATCGAAGTCGAGGCGATGCGGCGTTTTGACGTCCTCAACCAGCCTCATTTTCTCGAAACCGCGCAGGAACTCGAATTGCAGCGCTCGAAGTGGAGCCTGTATCGTGACGCCGGCGCGTTCGGACGCAAACTGATCTTTGGACATTTCGTGCAGGCGACGGACGAGATGATTGCCGAGGCTGGCCGCTGCGGCTGCGGCATGGTCTGGCAACCCACGTCAAACGGTCGGCTGGCCTCTGGTTTCGCCAACATTCGCGCCTGCGTCGACGCGGGGATGCCCGTCGGCGTCGGGCTCGACGATCAATCCTGCACCGACATTTCCGACCCGTGGCAGAACATGCGTATCGGCATCTATACGCAGCGAGCGAATGCAAAAGACCCGGCCGCGATGGGTGTGGCGCAGATGTTGCGGCTGCATACGCTTGGTTCCGCCGAGGTGCTTGGCGTGGCGGATCGGGTCGGGAGCTTGGAGGTCGGGAAGTTTGCCGATTTTCTCATCGTCGATCCCCGCGAGCCCGATATCGGCCCGGTCTGGAATGCGATTGGCGCCTACGTCCTCGCCTGTGGTCTGCGAAACCTGAAAGCCGTCTATGTCGGGGGCAAGCTCGTGAGCCGCGAGGGCAAGCCGACCCATTCGCAGGCGGCCGATGTAAACCGGGAACTGCACGCGCGGCTGAACTCGATCGCGGCGCGGATCGCCAGCGGGGAACTAGCTTAAGGGGGATCGAAACCTGGATCTCCGATAGCGGGCGCCATCACGAGGGCAGCGCCCGCTGCCCTCGTGCAAGCAATCAACCTGAATTCGCGCCTGATGAGATAAGCGGCTGGACTTTAAGGCGCTATCCCGCGCTCGCAGCCGCCGTCGTGCTGACTTTGTCCGGAATCGTCGCTCGGGGTCACCGCAAGACCGACGCTGCTACGCCAGTCCCTTGGTATCCCTCCTGGATCATTCGGGCCAGCGCGTTACATCGTCGCCAACTCTGGCTTACGGTCGGCCCACGGGCGCGCTTGTTCGAGCAGGCCGCCCAATCGCAGCACGCTGCTGTCGGAATGACGCGGGCCGATAATCTGAACGCTGGTCGGCAGGCCGTCCGACGCCCATCCCGAGGGCACGGCGAGAGCAGGGTGTCCTGTAAGATTGAAAGGATAGACGAAGCCCGTCAGTGCGGGTTGCGCCGGGCCGACAGGCTCGCCGTCGACCTCCAACACGCCCGTGGCGCCGTTAAAATCAGTGGCGACCGCCGTGCGCGTCAATGTCGGCGAGACCAGGAAGTCATAGCTCTCGAACAGGCCTTGAACGGCGCGAAACATGCGCGTTCGAGAGGCGATAGCTTTGATGTAGGCGCCGATGTCATACTTCTTGCCCGCTTCAACGTACGCCCGCAGGATCGGGTCGGTTTTGTCGCCAAACCGGTCAACAACCTGTCCAAGATTATTGGCGATCGAGCAGAGATACAGCACGCGCTGATCGTCGGACATCCAATCAACCTCGGTTTTCACCTCCTCGATCTCGGCGCCTAACCGCCTGAACACATCGAGCGAAGCCTCGACGTTCTTAACGACGTCGGCGGCGACTTTGGTCGCGGCGGACCGAGCGAGATAGCCGATGCGCACGCCTGTCAGGTCCTGCGACAGCATCTGCGCTGAGATGCGGCCAAGCGGCTCGGCGTGCACCGTCCACGGGTCCATCGGATCAGCGCCGCCCATGACCGACTGCATAACAGCGCAATCGGCGATCGTACGGGTCAACGGCCCTGCGGCGACGACGTTGGCGAACGCGTCGCGCGCCTCCTGATAGGGCAGGATGCCGGTGGTGCCTTTAAGGCCAACCAGCCCGCAACACGCTGCCGGAATGCGCGTCGACCCGGCGCCGTCGCTGCCCAACGCGATCGGGCCAATCCCTGCCGCGACCGCCGCGGCCGACCCGCCGCTCGAGCCGCCCGGCGTGCGGTCCAGGTTCCACGGGTTGCGAGTCACGCCGTAAATGGGCGCATCGGTCTGACCCTTGATGCCAAATTCAGGCGTCGTCGTCTTGCCAATCATGATCGCGCCCGCCGCGCCCAGGCGCGTAACGAGCACATCGTCATGGTCGGGAATATTGTCGGTGAACGCGATCGATCCAAACGTAGTGCGAACGCCCTTGGTTGGAAACAGGTCTTTCACGCTGACTGGAATACCGTGCAGCGGCCCCAGCGGCGCTCCGGACATGACCGCTTGCTCCGCGAGCTTGGCGCTGCGCCGCGCATCCTCGGCGGTCACGGTGATGAAGCAATTAAGCTTGGGCTGCAGGAGATCGACCGCGTCAAGCACCGCGTCCATATATTCGACCGGCGATAGTTTCTTACGCTTTATCAAAGCCGCGGCGGTGA
>JAYTRP010000717.1:0-8473 GCA_043746145.1 Hyphomicrobiales bacterium
CCGAGGCGGGGCTGCTCGCGGCGGCCGTCTTAGCCGCGCGCGCGCTGCCCTCGCATTCCAGCGAAACTTTGCGATCGTCGAGCGCCGATCGGCCCAAGGTGGTCAGCGGCGGGTTGATCGTGCTGGGCCTCGCGATCGGCGTTTCGATTTCCTGCGAGACCGCGTCGCTATCGTGGTCGGCGCTGCTGTTACGCAAGCTGGCCCCCGACCTCGCTGCGTTTTCGGGGCTGGGCGTGGCGTTCTTCGCGGGCTGTCAGGCCGCGCTGCGCTTCAACGCCGACCGCGTGCGGCGCCGCGTCAGCGATCGTGCGCTGATCCTGGCCTCGTTCGCCGTCGCGGCGCTGGGCTTCCTCATCGTTGCGGCCAACCTCGACTTCGCAGCCTCCGTCGCGGGCTTTGCGATCATCGGCTTTGGCACGGCGGCGATTGTCCCTTGCGGCTTCGCCTTGGCGACCTCGCGGCCCGGAATATCTTCAGGGCTGGCGATCTCCGCCGTCTCGTTCTTCGGCGCCTTGCCGCGAACGCCGGCGCCGTTCGTCACCGGACTCGTGGCCGAGGCGTTTTCGCTTTCGGCGGCTTTCGCGGGGTTAGCCGGGCTGCTGATCGTCGCATTGTTGGGCGTCCTCATTTTCATTCCGGCGACGCCGCGCATTCATCGCGCCGTCACCGCCATCGGAGAGGTTTCGGCATGAGATCGCAAGCGCAGGTCGTCGTCATCGGCGGAGGCGTGGTCGGCGCCAGCGTCGCCTATCACCTGACCAAGGGCGGCTGGAAAGACGTCGTGCTGATCGAGCGCTCCGAACTGACCTCGGGCTCGACGTGGCACGCCGCTGGCGGAATGCACACGCTCAACGGCGATCCCAACGTCGCCAAGCTGCAGCAATACACCATCAATCTCTACAAGGAGATCGAGGAAATCTCCGGCGTCTCGTGCGGCATGCACGTGACCGGCGGGCTCAATCTCGCCGGCACCAAGGAGCGCCTGGACTGGCTCAAGATGGCGCGCGCGCGCGGCCGCTACCTCGGCATGAATCTCGAAATCCTGTCAATCGACGAAGCGGCGAAAATGTACCCCTTCATCGAGAAGAAGCATTTCGTCGGCGCCATGTTCGATCCGGTCGAGGGCCATCTCGACCCCTGGGGGGTCACTCAGGCCTACGCCAAATGCGCAACGATGGGCGGCGCCGAGATCGTGCGCTTCAACCGCGTCGTCGATCTGAAGCCGCGCGCCGACGGAAGCTGGGACGTGTTCACCGAAAAGGGCGACATTCACGCCGAGCATGTCGTCAACTGCGGCGGCCTTTGGGCGCGTGAAGTCGGCCGCATGGTTGGAATCGAGCTGCCGATCCTGGCGATGGAGCATCATTACCTCATCACCGAGGATATTCCCGGCGTGATCGACCCCAAGGTCGACAAGTTCCACGTGATCGACTTTGAAGGCGAGATCTACATGCGCCAGGAAGGCGGCGGCATGCTGATCGGCACCTATGAGCAGGCCGCCACGCCCTGGAGCGAGCAGGAGACGCCGTGGGACTTTGGGCAGAACCTGTTGCCCAACGATCTCGACCGGATCGCGCCGAGCCTGGAAACCGCGTTCGAGCATTTTCCCGAACTTGGCAAAGTCGGCATCCGCAAGGTCGTCAACGGCCCCTTCACCTTCGCGCCCGACGGCAATCCGCTGATCGGCCCCGTGCGCGGCCTGAAGAATTTCTGGGTCGCCTGCGGCGTAATGGCGGGGTTCAGCCAGGGCGGAGGCGTGGGGCTGGCGCTCGCCAATTGGATGATCGAGGGCGATCCCGGCCACGACGTCTGGGGCATGGATGTTGCGCGTTTCGGCGATTGGGCGACCCTGCCTTATACCAACGCCAAGGTGCGCGAGAACTATTCCCGCCGCTTCCGCATCCGCTTCCCCAACGAGGAACTGCCGGCCGCGCGCCCGCACCGGACCTCGCCCCTGTATGACCAGATGATCGCATCCAACGCCGTGATGGGCGAATCCTCCAGCCTGGAAAATCCCCTGTGGTTCGCCCCCAAGGGGATGGCGCCGGTTGAGAACGTGACCTTCCGCCGCTCCAACGCGTTCGAGCCCATCGGCGACGAGTGCCGCGCTGTGCGCAAAAATCTTGGCATGACGGAGATCTCCAACTACGGAAAGATCGCCGTCGAGGGTCCGCGCGCCGCGGATTTCCTCAATCATGTAATGGCCAACCGCGTGCCCGCGGTGGGAAGGCTGGCGCTGTCGCCGATGCTCAACGAGCAGGGCAAGCTGATTGGCGACTTCACCGTCAGCCGCTACGCGCAAGACAAGTTCCTGTTGATCTGCTCGCTGGCGGCGGAGGATTATTACCTGCGCTGGTTCGAGAAACATCTGCCCGAGGACGGCGTCGTTTGCCGCCCCGCGTCGATGGAATATCCCGGGCTATCTATCGCAGGGCCGCAAGCCCGCGCGTTGCTGCAGAAATTGGTGCGCGACGATGTCTCCAACGCCGCGTTCCCGTTCCTGTCGTTCCGAAAGATGAACGTCGGGCGTATTCCAGCGTTAGTTGGGCGCGTCTCGTTCACGGGCGAGCTTGGCTACGAAATTTGGGTCAAACCGGAATATCTGCGCGCGCTGCACGCGACTTTGCTCGAAGCCGGCGGGCCGCTAGGGCTCAAAGAATTCGGCATGCGGGCGTTGTTGTGCCTGCGGCTCGAAAAGAGTTTTGGCACGTGGTTCCGGGAGTACCGGCCGATCTACACGCCGCTGGAAGCGGGCCTGGGCCGATTCGTCGATCTGAAGAAGAACGATTTTGTCGGGCGCGGCGCGGCTGCGCAGGAAAAGCTGAGCGGCGGCAAGCTCCGGCTGTCAACCTTCGCGGTGGAGGCGACCGACGCGGATGCGATCGGCGACGAGCCGATCTGGCGCAACGGCAAAGTGGTGGGCTGGGTGACGTCTGGCGGCTATGGCCATTGCGTCGGCAAGTCGTTAGCGATGGGCTACATCGAGAAAGCTGACGCCGAGGCGACCGAAGGCTTTGAGATCGAGATCATCGGAGAGCGCCGCCCGGCTGTGCGGTTAGCGGCCCCGGCTTACGATCCCACAGGGGCGATCATGCGGGGATGAAGCGGCCCTCTCCCGCAAGGCGGGAGAGGGAGTCGCGGAGACTCACGGGTGCGCGGCTTTGTGCGCAATCGATTCGATGTCGGTGCGGTCGATTCCGAGATCGTGCAGTTCGCGATCGGTGTAGCTCGAAAGCTCCTTTACGACGCTCCAATAGACATGGCGGGCGCGAAAGTAGCGTTTAAAAAACGAGAAATCCATGTGATGTCACCTTTGCTGGCGTGGAAGCCCTCCCAGGCGGACAACCCCTTTAAGGCTGTTCAAGCGTTCCTCCGACTTGATGGTCGTACATAGCATGCTGCAACGCACTCGTCAATGTTGCGGTGCGAAAAGGTATGCGACGGCTGCATGACAAAATTGCGAAATCGCGAGTCATACTGACGCCCTGCGCGGATAAATCTGCAAGTAACGCCAAATTTACGCTTGGTTAACTTTCGATAAGCTCATCTCCTATGCACTTTAGCATAGCTGCATCCACCCGTATGCAATACGAAAATCCGCATAAGAGACATAGTTCAGCAAAAAATAAGTCGCTATGTCTGGCATGACTGGGCTTTTCCGCTAGAGGCTGACTCAATCACGTGTTGGCCCCAAGCTGCCTCTTTCGTCTTGACCGGGCTTGTCCAGAGGGACGCGCATGGGTTAGCGCCTACAGGGACAAGTTAGGCCATGCTACATATGGGACGGTTCAGGGGCGAACAGCCCTTTGCTAGGCGCCTACGGAGGTAAATCCGCCCTTCAGCCCATCACCACGCAATTTGGCCGCCTTTATCCAAATGCTGACCGGAAATAGCGTCATCTCCGAGCAACGCTAGTTTAACAGGCATCTTCGCCGCCTGCTCCGGAGTTAGGAAGCCATTGCCCCGAGTCAGGTCCGTATTCACGTAGCCCGGACTTACCGAGTTGACGACATGCGCGGAGCCACGAAACTCCTCGCTGAGTTGAACGGTCAGCATGTTGAGCGCGGCCTTCGAGGCGTTGTAACCGATCATTTGCGCCGAATAATACGGAGAGGCCGGATCGCCGTTCATAGCCAGCGACCCCAAGGCGCTGGACAGGTTCACGACCCTAGCCGCCGTCGACTTAAGCAGCAGCGGCAACATGGCCTGCGTCACCGCCAGGGCGCCGAAGAAATTGGTCTCGAACACTTTACGCACCGCTTGCAGCGAAGCGCGGCTCGGAATTCCATCCGTCCAATCCACGATGCCCGCGTTGTTGACGAGAATGTCGAGGCGGCCATATTGGCTAGAGATCGTAGCGGCAGCGGCGGCTATGCTCGCTTCATCGAGAACGTCGAGCTGAACGAATGCGGTCTCCAGCCCCTGCGAGGACAGTTCCGCGACCGCTGCATGGCCACGTGCGGCGTCTCTGGCGCCAATAATTACAGAAACGCCGGTCTGCGCGAGTTGGCGCGCGATCTCCAATCCAATGCCCTTATTTGCGCCGGTGACAAGCGCGTTGCGATGAGTGGCGGCCATTTAAACTCCGTGGGTTTGTTTGTGTGCCCACGCTAATATATGAACTATCCCTCAGCTTCGGGATTCGCTTATGGCTTCGGTTGCTCAGCTTCGCTTAACCGCTAGGAAAACGCCGCGTCAGGCGCGTGCAACCGCAACATTGGAAGCCATTTTGGAGGCGACCCTTCAGGTTTTGGTGGCTGTGGGTCCGGCCCGGTTGACCACGACGCGCGTGGCGGCGAGAGCCGGCGCTTCCGTTGGCACGATGTATCAGTATTTCCCCAACAAGCAGGCGCTGCTTTACGCGGTCACTGAGCGCTATTTCGACATAGTCGCGGACAGCGTCGAACAAGCCTGTCGGGAGCAGCACGGCGCGCCGATTGGTCAGATGGCTAAAACGCTCGTGGACGCCTACTGGAACGCAAAGATCGTCCGATGCCAAGTGACGCGCGCCCTGTATCTGGTTGCTGCGGAAGTAGACACCACGCCCTTGGTTGAGGCTTTCTCCAAGCGGGTTGAAACCTCGACCGCTGCGATGTTCGCCAGCGCTCCCGACGCCAAATTCGCCGATCTGGAGATCGTCAACCTCACGCTGCTCACCTCGCTTTTTGGAACCGTGCGAACCTTGTTTGATCGCAGCTTGCCAAAGCCCTGGGCGTGCGGCGTTCAACAGCAGCTTATTTTTATGTGCAGATCGTATTTGGAGGCTGCGAGGATACCGTCGCAGACGAATGGCGCATCCAACGCGACAAAGTCGCTTTCCTCTTTGTCAGGTGTGAGCGCCGGTTAGGACTGCCAGGAAATCCGCGAGATGCGTAGCTAACTGCATTGACGAACGCGCAGAAGACGCCAGGTTTTGGCGTGTTGAATTCTAACCGCCCACGACCCGAATTTGACAATCCCCACCCCCGCCTCTATGCACCCTCTCGTTGAGCGCGCTCTCCCACGAGAGCGCGTTCTTCGTTTTACGCACCCATGATCTCCGCCTTGCTCGGTGGAAATCTGTCGGCGCGACCCGCTTGCGGGCTCGCGCAAAGGAGGGCGCGTTCCCGGACAATCTTGTCCTACAGAGGAACTGCGATGACGAAGCGCGCGCAAGCCAAGTATAAAATCGATCGCCGCATGGGCGAGAATATCTGGGGTCGGCCCAAGAGCCCGTTCAACAAGCGCGAATATGGGCCGGGCCAGCACGGCCAGCGCCGTAAGGGCAAGGCCACCGACTTTGGCACCCAGCTCAAGGCCAAGCAGAAGGTCAAGGGCTATTACGGCAACATTTCCGAGCGCCAGTTCCACGGCTATTACGTCGAGGCGCTGCGCTTGAAGGGCGATTCGAGCGCCAACTTGATCGGCCTGCTGGAGCGCCGGCTCGATGCGGTCGTCTATCGCGCCAAATTCGTGCCGACCGTGTTCGCCGCACGCCAGTTCGTCAACCACGGACATGTCACCGTCAATGGTCGCCGCGTCAACATCGCCTCTTATCAGGTGAAGGTCGGCGACCTCGTGCAGATCAAGGAATCGTCGCGCCAGCTCGCGATCGTCATCGAAGCGGCGGCGCTCGCCGAACGCGACGTGCCGGATTATTTCGAGGTCGATCACGCCAAGGGCACGGCCAAAATGACGCGGGTTCCCGGCCTTTCCGAAGTGCCGTACCCCACGCACATGGAACCGAACCTGGTCATCGAGTTCTACTCGCGCTAATCGGCGCTTTCTTCTTGGCGAGGATCGAAGCGATCCTCGCTACGGCGTTGCGGCGCCAGACCGCTTCGCCCGCATTTGCCCGCCGCCCTTCGGGAAGATCCGAGGCGGCTAGCCCTCACACCCGCAGCGGCATCAGCACGTAAAGCGCGGCGGCGCCTTCGCGATCCTGGATGATCGTCGGCGAGCCCGGGTCCGACAGCTTGATCAGCGCGGTATCGCCGGAAAGCTGCTGCGCGATGTCGAGTAGGTAGCGCGCGTTGAAGCCAATATCGATCGGGGTCGAGTCGTAGTCGACCTCGATCTCCTCGCTGGCCGAGCCGGAATCGGGATTGTTGACCGAAAGCGTCATGCGGTTGTCGGCGATGGAGAGCTTGATCGCCCGCCCGCGCTCGGACGAGATCGTCGAGACACGGTCGACCGCGCGCTGGAACGGCTCCTTCTCGACGACTAGCCGTTTGTCATTGTGCAGCGGGATCACCCGGCCATAATCGGGGAATGTGCCGTCGATCAGCTTGGTCGTCAGCTTGACGTCGCCAAACTGGAACCGCGCCTTCACCTGCGAGATCTCGATCACGACCTCCTGGGCCGGGTCTTCCAGCAGCTTCTGGATTTCATTGACCGCTTTGCGCGGCGCGATCACGCCCGGCATGCCGACCGAGCCCTCGGGCGCGTCGATCTCGACACGGGCGAGCCGGTGCCCGTCGGTCGCCACGGCGCGAAGCGTCTGCTTGCCCCCGGATTCGACGACGTGGAAGTAGATGCCGTTGAGATAATAGCGCGTCTCCTCGGTGGAGATGGCGAATTGCGAATTGTCGATCAGCCGCTTGAGCTCGACCGCGGGCAGGGTGAAGCGATGCGAGAATTCGCCAGTGGTCAGATCGGGGAAGTCGGAGGCGGGCAGGCTTTGCAGGAAAAAGCGCGAGCGGCCCGAGCGAAGCAGGAGCTGGCCGCTGTCGCCGGAAATTTCGAGGCCGACCTGGGCGCCGTCGGGGAGCTTACGCACGATATCGTAGATCACATGCGCGGCCACTGTGATGGCGCCGGGCTGCGTGACATCGGCGGGCGCGGTTTCCGTGGCTTCAAGGTCGAGATCGGTGCTCTTCAGCGCGAGCCGGCCTTCGCTCGCCTCGAGCAGCACGTTCGACAGGATGGGAATCGTGTTGCGGCGCTCGACGATGCGATGCACGTGCCCAAGGGCCTTGAGAAGGGCGCTGCGCTCAATCGTGACCTTCATCGCAAACCATCCTGAACCGAAACGCTCCACGACCGACAGGGGCTCCTACGCTCAGACAAAAATCGAAGCCAGAGAGAGGGATCAGCGGACGGGCGGGGGAACGGACTCTGCCAAGATGGCGCGCGATGCGCAAGGGCGGGTCGGCGAAATCCCGATGATGTGACGCTCTATTCGCCGCGCGCCCACTTTCGCTCGAACGCCCAGACCTCTTCAAATCCGATCAGGCTCTGAAATTCGCGGAAATCAAACAGCGGCAGGCTTGGCGAGTTGGAGGTGCCTTCGGCCTTGAACACCTGGAACGCGTTCTCGATCGCGGCGCCGGCGGCGAGGCCGGTGATCGAAGGATAGATCGCGAGCGCGTAACCCATTTCGGCAAGCTCGGTCTTAGAGCGGATCGGCGTCTTGCCGCCGTCGGCCATGTTGGCCATCATCGGCTTGGCGATGCGCTTGCAGGCGTCGCGCATTTCCTGCTCGCTTTCGAGCGCTTCGAGAAACACGATGTCCGCACCCGCCTCGGCATAGGCTTGCCCGCGCTTCATCGCCGCCTCGAACCCCTCGGGCTGGCGCGCGTCGGTGCGGGCGATCACCATCATGCCCTCGGGATCGCGGCGCGCGGCGCAGGCGACTTTGATCTTCTCGACCATGTCGAGCGCCGGCACGACGCGCTTGAACGGCGTGTGCCCGCACTTCTTGGGGAATTCCTGGTCCTCGATCTGGATCGCGACCACGCCGGCGTCTTCGTAGCCGTGCACGGTGTGGTGCACGTTGAGCAACCCGCCATAGCCGGTGTCGGCGTCGGCGATCACGCTGGCGTTCACTGTGCGCGTCAGGGTCGCGATGCGATCGACCATCTGCGTGTAGGTGGCGATTCCCGCGTCAGGCAGGCCATAGGCCGAGGCGGTGAGCCAGAACCCCGAGGCGTAGACGAAATCGAAGCCAACCTTATTGGCGATCACCGCCGCGATCATGTCGTGCAAGCCGGGC
>JAYTRP010000718.1:0-8471 GCA_043746145.1 Hyphomicrobiales bacterium
CGCGCGGCGCGCTCATTGCCGCCAACTGCGAATACGTAGCGCCCGAACCGGGTGAAGTTGAGCACGAAAATCGCGATCAGCGCGACGACGATAAAGACCAGCGTCGCGACGGGAACGGTGTTGTTGAACAGTCGATCGCCCAGGATCGCGAACACGGGCGGGGCGAGACCCGGCCCCTCGCCATAGGAAATATTGATATACTGATTGTTGGAGATAACGAGCGCTAGACCGCGCGCAATTTGCAGTCCGGCCAATGTGACGATGAACGGTTCGAGCCGGAACTGCGTCGAGATGAAACCCTGAACCGCGCCAAACGCCGTACCGCAGATGACAACAGTGAGCAAAGTCGCGGTCAGCCCCCATCCGACGCTGACCATCATCGTCGCGGTCAGCACGCTCGATAGACTGAGCAAGGCGCCGACCGAGAGGTCGATGCCCGCCGTGATGATGACGAAGGTCATACCGACCGCGATGATGCCGGTTTCAGAAACCGCGCGTACGATGTTGGCGATATTGTCGGGGGCTAGAAACAGAATGATCCCGTGACGGCGGGGAGAGAATATCACGCCGCCGATCGCCACGAGGATCAGGCCGATCACGCTCTGAAAACGCACCGCGACGGCTAACGGATCGATCCGGCGCCACGGAGCCCGGCGCGGCGCGGCGATTTCAGGGGCGCCGGTCGCATCATTCATAACTTGGCTCCTCGCTCGCTTCCGCCGCCGCCATGACGTCGTGCTCATCAGCGCCGTTGGGAAATTCGGCGATGCTTCGTCCCTTGCGCAGGACAATCAAGCGATCGCAAAGCCCCAGCAACTCCGGCATTTCGCTCGACGCCACGAGAACGCCAAGCCCCTGGCCCGCGAGATCGCGGATGCGGGCGTAGATCTCGCCTTTGGCCCCGACGTCGACCCCTCGGGTCGGCTCGTCCAGCAGCAGGAGCTTTGGTTCGGCTAACACCTCCTTGCCCAGGACCACCTTTTGCTGGTTGCCGCCGGAGAGTGCGCCAACGGGGATGCCGGGCAGTGGCGGCCGGACGTCGAAGGCGCGGATGCCTTGCAGCGCGAGTTGCTGTTCGCGCGATCGCGACATCAGAAAGAAAGGAGATACGTTGCGGATGATTGACGCGACGAGGTTGCGGCCGATGCTGGCGCGCAACATCAGCCCGCTGCCGCGCCTGTCGTCGGTGACAAAGCCGACGCCGTTCGAGCGGGCCGCGCGGATCGAACGAAGGCGCACCGGGCGGTCGCCGATCTCGACCTTGCCGGACCACGAGCCGGGGCCGGCGGCTCCGTAGAGGGCGGTCAGCAATTCCGTTCGTCCGGCGCCGACGATGCCGGCGAGGCCGACAATTTCGCCGGCGCGCACCTCGAGCGAGATGTCGACCGGCGCCTGCCAGCCCGCACGGATACGTCGAGGCTGGAACTTGGCGTGATCCAGCCGCAAGACACGCCGACCGAAAGCGCCGCTACGGCTGGGGTAGAGTTCCGCCAAGGGACGACCGACCAGCAGACGCACCAGTTCCGATTGCGGCGTACGCGCCGAAGTGAGTCCAGCCACCCGCCCGTCCCGCAAAACGGTCACGCGGTCGGCGATGCGCGGCACTTCCTCCAATCGATGCGAGATATAGACGATGCCGACGCCCCGGGCGGCGATCTCCCGCATGACCTTGAAGAGGCGTTCGACCTCCGCCGCCGTCAGCGCCGCGGTCGGTTCGTCCATCACCAAAATGCGCGACGCATAGGTCAGCGCCTTGGCGATGGCGACGATCTGGCGACGACCCACTGACAATTCGCCAACCCACTGGTCAACATCGATGTCGCCGCCGACCGCCGCTAGCCGCGTTCGCGCCGCCCGGCGCATCGCGGCGTTGTCGAGCACGCCGGCCCGGGTCAATTCGTGGCCAAGAAACAGGTTGGCGGTGACGTCGAGGGTCGGAACCAGATCCAGTTCTTGGAAGATGGTCGCCACCCCAGCGGCTTGCGCGTCTCGCGGATCGCTGAAGCGTACGGGCGCGCCATTGAGCCGCATCTCGCCCTCGTCAGGGGTGAGCACGCCGGAGAGCACATTCATCAAGGTAGACTTGCCGGCGCCGTTCTCGCCGAGCAGCGCATGGATCTCCCCCGGCTTGAGGTCGAAGTCGACGCCTCGCAGCGCTTGCACGCCGCCAAAGCGCTTGGCGACGCCACGCATTTCAAGCACCAGACCGACGTCATGCGCCACGGTCGTCATCGCGACCTTGGCCGGTGACAGGGCGATTCAAGCGGGGATTGGACCGCTCTGGCGATAGCTGGATCGACGCCGAGCGCGCCGCTGGGGATTTTTGAAACGTTCAATGCCGACACTTGTGCGGCCCTGATAACGCCGGCAATGATCGCCACGATCCCCTCTACGTCGTTTCCGCCCCTCGCGCGTTATGATGAGCGCGCTTTAGAACAAGCGTATCATATCGAAGCGATTGCGCAATCGGTCCAGTTCCGACGGCTTGCCGTGAGAGGCTGACCCTTCTCGGGCTCATCTTAGCGGCCCCTGACAGCATACAGTTTTCCAGGCCCGCAAGGACTTACAGCGCCCAGAGACGTCGCCGATCAGCTACAGCGCGCGCGGCGGACCAACTCACCATTGCCGCGCGGTGATCAGGTTCTCAAAGCTCTCATGACCTACTCATCATACCTCGAGCCATTCGCGTCGAACCTGGGCGTTGTCCATTAGGGATGCCGGCGCCCCTTCAAAAACAATGCGGCCGTGTCCCATCACGTAAACGCGGCGACTGATCTTGAGGGCGATCGTCAACTTTTGCTCAACCAGGAGAATGGCGATGCCTCGGGCCGCCACATCGACCAGCATCTGGCCGAGCAGCGCGACAGTCATCGGCGCCAAACCCTCGGTCGGTTCGTCCACCATGATCAGCTCCGGGTCGCCCATCAGCGTGCGGCACATGGTCAGCATTTGTTGCTCACCGCCGGAAAGAACGCCCGCGGGCGTATCCGCGCGCTCTGCGAGCCGAGGAAATGTCTGGAATGTATCCTCCAGCGTCCAGCGTCGAGAGGGCGCCGACGACTTCTGGCCTAGAATGAGATTCTGGCGCACCGTGAGCGTCGGGAAAATGTCGCGATTTTCCGGGACGCAGCCGATGCCGCTTCGCGCCACCTCATGCGGCTTGAAGCCGGCAATCTGACGCTGCTTGAAAAGAATCGAGCCCCGAGGGGGCACCACGCCCATGATCGCCTTGATTGTCGTGGATCGCCCTGCGCCGTTGCGGCCTAGCAGCGCGACGATTTCTCCCGCGCGGACGTTGAACGTCACGCCCTGCAAGACGTGGCTCTTGCCGTAAAAGGCGTGCAAGTCGACGACTTCGAGCAGCGGTTTGGACTGATCCGCGTCGCTCATGTCGTCGCCTGACCAAGGTAGGCCTCTTGAACGGCGGCGTTCTCGCGAATGCGGGATGGCGTATCGGTTGCTAGAATCTCTCCGTAAACCAATACGGAAATCCGGTCGGCGATTCCAAACACGACATTCATGTCGTGTTCAATCATCAACAACGTTCGATCGGCGGTGACGCGGCGGATGAGAGCGAGAGCCCGCTCGGATTCCGTGAGGCTCATCCCGGCCATCGGCTCGTCCAACAGGATGACTTTCGCGCCGCCGGCAATCGTCAGCCCAATTTCGAGCGCTCGCTGTTCGGCATAGGTCAGGACGCCCGCGCGCGCGTCGCGTCGAGCGGTCATGCCGATATCCTCCATCACCATCTCTGTTTGTTCTCTAACGTCTTTGAGTTGGTCGACGTATCTCCAAAAGCTGTATTTGTAGCCGCGCGACCAGAGGGTCGCGCAACGCAGATTTTCATATACGGACAAGTTTGGAAAGATATTCGTGATCTGGAAACTGCGGGCAAGTCCGCGTCGATTGACCTCATAGGGCTCGAGGCCATCGATGCGCTGACCGTTGAGCTGAATGGTTCCCGAGCTTACCGTCAGGCGGCCGCTTATCAGGTTGAACAGCGTGGATTTCCCCGCCCCGTTCGGACCTATGATAGCGTGACGTTCGCCGACGGGCACATCTAGCGTCACCCCGCGGATGATCGATACGGAACCGAACTTTTTCTGAACGTTGGAAAGCGAAAGCGCGAACGTCATTCCTCGGCGACTTTCCCCTCGGGTCCCATAGCGCGCGCCCAGGCCCGCGTGATCCCAGGCCATAGCGTATAGAGGCCAGCCAGGCCGATCAAAACCGAGCCGAGCGCGACAGCCCACGGCGCGACCGAGACATCGTCGAATTGGACGTGGAGGACGCTCATCCCAGGGCCATTGGCCTGATGATCGACCAGCAGGTGATGCAGAAGTTCAATCAACAGAATGCCGCCCGCGAACGTCAGGACGAATGAGGGAGCGACGAGTGCGTAGGAGTTCGCCAACACGCCCAATCGACCTGTTCGGACTAAAGCAAAATGCCGGCTGATCCAACCCGCGACGCCGTCGGGAACGAACATGACGATGAGGATGAACAGCAGGCCCAGATACAGCAACCAGGCGCTGGTGACGTCCGAAAGCCAGAATTGCAGCAGCGTAACGATTGCGGCGCCGACGATCGGACCCCAGAAATAGCCGGCGCCGCCGATATAGGTCATCACGAGAACATTGCCCGATTGCACCGCGCCCAACACCGACGCGTTGGTCAGTTCGAAATTCAATGTCGCCAGCGCGCCCGCAACGCCAGCGAAGAATGCGGACAGACACATCGCGAAAAAGCGGACTCGCGAGGCATCGTAGCCGATGAACTCGACGCGCTCTGGGTTATCGCGGACCGCGCCGCAAATCCGCCCAAACGGCGTCCGCGTGATCATGTACATGAGCACGACGCTGATGAAACACCAGGCGGCGATCACGTAATATATTTGGATCTGCGGCCCAAACGTGTACCCGAACACGGGAAGAAGCTTTGTCCGGTTGGTCTCGATCCCATCTTCGCCGCCAAAGAAGGTGCGTAAGATCAGCGATGACGAGCTGACGAGCTCACCTATTCCCAGCGTGATCATAGAGAAGATCATGCCGCCGCGCCGTGTCGAGGGCCAACCAAGCACGACGGCGAACGCCACCCCGGCGAAACCGCCGATCAGCGGCATGACGATGACGGGTATCGGCCATTTCGCGTCAATGATGGCGTTCATCGCATGGATGACGACGAAGCCGGGAAGGCCAAAGTAGACGGCGTGGCCGAAGGAGAGCAGGCCTGTCTGACCCAGCAACATGTTGTAGCTGAGCGAGAAGACGATCGCGATCGCCATCAGGCACAACGCCGTGTGGGCGCTACTCGAGGAGAATACGCGCGGCGCAATCAGCATGGCGAGCGCGAAGGCAATCCAGACGCCCGCGCCTCGCAGCGACGTGGCGTTCAAACGCGTTTCCCCATCAACCCGGTCGGCCTGAAGACCAGAATTAGCACGAGCAGCAGATAAGGGATGATCGGTGCAATCTGCGCGACGGTGACCGTCCATAAATCTCCAAAATAAGGGGCGGCGACCGCTGAAAAAATTGATGACGGAGACACGTTGATCGCCACTGCGAAGGTCTGGATCAGTCCAATAAGCAGAGAGCCGACAAAGGCGCCCGCCAACGAACCCATTCCACCGAAGATAATGATGACGAATAGAATTGGACCCAGCGCCGCAGCCATCGAGGGCTCGGTCACCAACGCGGGGCCTGCAATGGCGCCCGCGAGACCCGCGAGCCCGCAGCCGACTCCAAATACGATCAAGAAAATCAACGGGACATTATGGCCGAGCATCGCCGCCATTTCCGGGTGGGTCAGCGAGGCTTGTATGATCAAACCAACTCGCGTCGACCGCAGGATAATGATCAGAAAAACGAACATCGCGAGCGCGACCGCGAGCATGAACAGCTTATAGGCGGGATAGCTGGTGCCAAACAACGTAAACGCGGTGAAATTGAGCACGGCAGGCACCGGGTAGTCGACGGGCAACTTGCCCCAGAACATGTTGACGAGCTCCTGGATGACCGCCGCGACTCCAAAAGTGAAAAGCAATTCCGGCACGTGGCCGTAACGATGCACTCGTCGAAGGCCGTAGCGCTCGACCAACGCGCCGATCAATCCAACGACTACCGGCGCGAGCACGAGCGCAGGCCAGAAGCCGAAATGACGATTGAACTCAAAGCCGAAATAGGCGCCCAGCATGTAAAAGCTGGCATGGGCGAAATTCAGCACGCCCATCATGCTGAAAATCAGCGTCAGGCCGCTGGCCAGCATGAACAACAGCATGCCGTACAGCGCGCCGTTCAGGGCGGAAAACACGATGAGTTGCAGCATTGGCGGCGCTACTCGAAGTCGCCGGCGCAATCACGCCGGCGTCCAGCGATTGCTGACGTCAACTGGGGCGATCCATCTTACAAGTGGTGGGCAAGACCGTGTCCTTGGCCAGGATTCGACCGCTCATATGCCACGACCAGCCTGTTTTCTCCTGATCGAGCTTCGCGGTGTCCTCGCCTGCTCTGATCGGCCCGATGTTCATGATGAACATGTCCTGCATGAACTGATGATCTTCCGCGCGCATCCACGCGTCGCCGCCCTGATAAGCCGTCATTTTCGAAGTCTCGAGCTTCGCCGCGATCGCCTTTGGATCGTCGGAGTTGGCTTCCTTGATTGCTTGAGCCAGACTGCTCATCAGATTGACGTCTTCGGGCTGAACGATATCGTTGCCGAATTTTGCACGGAAGTCGGAGCCGAGTTTCGCTGAGTCGGGCGGTAGGTCGGTCAACGGCGGCGCATCGGCGACCACGAACACTTTTTCCGGTAGGCCCGCCTCTTTGACCGTAGAGAAGTCGCCGGGTGAGCCCACATAATACGTGTACCAACTCGCCTTAAGCCCAGACTCTCCCGCCGCCTTGAGCATTAACGTAAGGTCTTGACCCCAGTTGCCGGTGATGACCGTATCCGCGCCTGATGCTTTGATTTTCGCGATATAGGGAGAAAAGTCAGTGACTTTCAGCAGCGGATGCAACTCGCTGCCGACAATTTCGATGTCAGGGCGCTTTTCCGTCAGCATTTTCTTTGCTTGAGCGCTCACCGACTGACCGAACGAATAGTCTTGACCGATAATGTAGACCTTCTTGATTTCAGGCTTACCTTTGATGAAATTGGTGAGCGCCTCCATCTTCATATCGACGCTAGGGGCCCAACGAAAATGCCAGTAGCTGCATTTCGCATTGGTGAGACTCGGATCGATCGCATTATAGTTGAGATACATGAGCGGGTTGTCGGGGTTGCGGCTGTAGTTTTTCGTGACGAAGTCCTCTAGCGCCGAGCCGACCGACGATCCGTTTCCTTGAATTATGATATGGATGCCATCGTCTAGCGCTTTGCGCGCCTGAACGAGGCCATCCTGAGCGTTGGCTTTACTATCGAAGTCGGTAATCTCGATTTTCTTGCCAACAAGGCCACCTTCCGCATTGATGCGATCAGCGTCGTAATGGAAAATCCGCTGACCAATCGCGCCTGTGGAGGCGCCGGCGCCGGAAAGCGGATCTATGTAGCCGAGTTTTATCATCGAAGAATCAGCGGCGGCCGAACCCGCCAGCAGCAACGACGCTAGGCTCACCAGCGAAATCAGCTTGAACATATTTCCTCCCTTGATCTGAAATTTTTCCAGATCATCTGTTGCTCGGCCGCAGTTTGTTTCTCCGGCTCACCTATCACCCGACAAATATTGCCAGAACGCCCGCTCGCAGTCCCGACCAGGACCGCTGCGCGCCTTCTATCAAGCGGCCCACTAACCATGGGATAGAACCCTGCTTTCGCTGTCAAGCGCATAGCCGGGGACGCCGTCGCTGAAAGCGGAAATGGTCGCCGTCGCTGAAAGCGGAAATGGACGCCGTCGCTGAAAGCGGAAATCGCCCGCTCGCTATCCCGCGGCCTCGTGGGGCAGGTCATCGTCATTTACGGCTTGCTGGCGGCGCAGACGAAGTTCGCCGCATCATTCGCATCGCCATCGCCTTTGTACCAAGCCTTTTGCGGGTACGGACAAATCGGGCGCTGCATGGCGATTCCCTCAGCGGCGTCGTCGCTGACGAACTTCGTGGCGATGACCTGGGCGGGCGGCGCGCCGTCTTCCACCCAATGGCTCAGCGCGGTGAACAGGTCATGGCCAGCGTCCTGCGACGGCGGCGCCAATCCGGCGAAAGAGGAGGACTCGAACCTGTTGGGACCAGGGCCGCCGGCGCAATGGCCAAAGCCGGGAACCATGAACAGCCTGGCGAATTCCTGGGCCGATTGATCGCCGCCGAACTTGGCGGAAATCCCCTCGTAAAAAGCGATGGTTTGGCGGGGCGGAACGATTGGATCGGCCCAACCCTGGTATACGATCATCTTTCCGCCGCGAGCCCGGAATTTGCTGAGATCGCCAGTCGTGGCACCGTTGAGAACCGGCCCGAGCGTCGCGTCCACCTTGGGCATGTCGC
>JAYTRP010000719.1:0-2701 GCA_043746145.1 Hyphomicrobiales bacterium
CGGCCTCGTGGAAGGTCAACCAATGGCTGAAGAAGGCCGTGTTGCTCTCGTTCCGGCTCAATGACAACAGGTTGGTCGAGGGCGGTCCCGGCGGCGCGACATGGTGGGATAAGATACCCTCGAAATTCGAAGGTTGGAGCGCGGAGACTTTCGCTCAAGCCGGGTTCCGCGCCGTGCCGGGCGCGATCGTGCGACATTCCGCCTTTATCGCGCGCGATGCGATCCTGATGCCGAGCTTCGTCAACCTGGGCGCTTACGTCGATTCCAAAACCATGGTCGACACCTGGGTGACGGTTGGCTCCTGCGCGCAGATCGGCAAGAACGTTCACCTCTCGGGCGGGGTGGGGATCGGCGGCGTGCTGGAGCCGCTGCAGGCCAATCCGACCATCATCGAGGACGATTGCTTTATCGGCGCGCGTTCCGAAGTGGTCGAAGGCGTTATCGTCGGCCGGGGCTCCGTGCTGTCGATGGGCGTGTTCGTCTCGGCGTCGACCAAGATCGTGGACCGCGCCACGGGACAGATTCATATCGGCTACGTACCGCCCTATTCCGTTGTCGTTTCCGGATCGCTGCCGGGCAAGCGGCTGCCCGATGGCTCGCCCGGCCCATCGCTATATTGCGCGGTGATCGTAAAGACGGTCGACGCGCAAACCCGCGCCAAGACGGGCATCAACGAACTCCTGAGAGACTGATGCCGGAACTCTCCCCCCTGTCCAATTTCCGGTTTCTCTACCGCCAAACCGAAGGCGTGATCGACCGGGCGACCTGGGTGCGCGCCAGCGTTCCCCTTGTCGTGATCGTCCTGGCTCTGACCGCGATCGCTTGGTTTATCGCCCCTGATGCCCCGCGCGATCTCGCAACGCAGGCGTTCGCCTCGTTCGGCATCGTCGCCGTACACGCCTATTTCCTGATCTACGCGTTCGTGCTGCTGATGTGCCTGGTTGCGGAGTATTTCGTCAGCGCCAAGCGCTTTACGGATCTCGGCAAACCCCAAGCGCTCGCTGGTTTCGTGCCATTCGCGCTGCTGATCGCGGGCGCGGCGCACTGGTATCAGCCGCGTTCCGAAGGGCAGATGCCCGAGGCGCTGGCCTGGGTGTTCGACCTCGCCGCGCTTGGCGTGATTGCCTGGAATGTGTTTGAGCTTGGAATTAAAACCGACAAGACGGGCTGAGGGGTTTCCCTTTCGCGATAGTCCGGCTTGTCACGGCCGTGGCCGAACGGCTCTGTATAAAGCCCTGAAAACACATAATAACTCGCCCAACCTTGCCGCACCGGAGCGACAAACTCTTGCCGCCTGACGCGGCCGCAGGCATAATGTGAGACATTGGAGGCCGCCCGACGCGCTCGCCTCTCTCCCCTCACATCGGGAAAACCCCTCATGGCGCCTGTCGAACAGCCGCGTGCGCGCGGCCGTGCGCGTATCAACCGTCCGCTTGTCCTCGCCGCCATCGTCTCCGGCGCCAGCGTCGAGGAAATTGCGGTCAGTCTCAAGCTCTCGACCAAGCGGGTCGAGAAACTTTTGCGCGATGAATTGCGGCGGCGCTGGATCGCGCCCGCGCAAGATCATGCGAGATTGCAGATCGCTCGGCTGGAGGCGATCTCCACCCAACTTAAGGTCAAGGCGTCGGACGGCGACCTGCCGACGATCGATCGATTGCTGCGCGTACTCGACCGGCTCGACCGCTACCACGGCTATTCCAAGCTGACCGCAAGCGCCGAGCCCGTGCAAATTGAGCAGGTGCGTAGGTCGCTTTTCACCAAGATGGGACAGGCAGGGCGCGATCCCTCCGGCAGCGAAATATGAGCGGGCCAAGACTGCGTTCGCCGCCACTGGACGCGCTATTTCGCACCCTGTTGCAGGCGACTCCGGCGGAACGCGAGCGCAAGCTCGCCAAGCTCGACGCGAGCAAGATTGAGGAACTCCATTATGATTGGTCGTTGTGGGCCAGGCCGGATCAAAGGTTGCCAGAAGGCGACTGGATCTTCTGGTTGATCCTTGCTGGCCGCGGCGCAGGCAAGACGCGCACAGGCGCGGAGACGGTAAGGGCTTGGTCGCGCAACTACCGTTATGTCAACTTGATTGGCGCGACCCGCGACGACGCGCGCGAGATCATGGTGCTGGGGGAATCCGGCGTGCTGGCGATCTGTCCGCCTTCGGAGCGCCCTTCTTATACTCGCAGCTCTGATCGACTCTCGTGGCCGAATGGCGCGGTGTCGCAAATCTTTTCCGCCGAGGAGCCAGACCGGCTGCGCGGCAAACAGCACATGAAGCTGTGGCTCGACGAACTCGCCGCTTGGCGCCATCCCGACACCTTCGATCAGGCGATGCTAGGCCTGCGCCTCGGAGACAAGCCACAGGCGGTCATCACCACGACGCCGCGCCCCCTTAAGCTGATCAAACAACTCGTCGACGACCCCGACGCGATCGTCACGCGCGGGTCGACCTTCGACAATGCTCGCTTTCTCGCGGACGCCTTCCTGAAGCGCATTACGGTGCGCTACGCCGGCCGTTCGCTCGGGCGCCAGGAACTCTACGCCGAGATCGTCGAAGAGGCGCCCGGCGCCCTCTGGACCCGCGCGCTGATCGAGCGCCAGCGCCTGCCAGCAAACGGACCAGCAAGCGAATATTGCGAAATCGTCGTCGCCGTCGATCCGCCCGCCAAGTCGGGCGCCAGGGCCGACGAATGCGGGATCGTCGTCG
>JAYTRP010000720.1:0-2694 GCA_043746145.1 Hyphomicrobiales bacterium
GCTCACGACTGTCACTAGACCGTCCTGAATTGTCAGCCGGGCGAACGGCGGAGAGAGCGCGCGCATGCCCGATGCACTGACGGCGTCGATGTCCACTTCTACGGAGGCGTCGGAGAGTTCGACATCGATTGGGGCAAATTGCCCGAGTAGCAGGCGATCGGGGCGCAGCCCGATCACAGCCCTGGCCGCCCGCGCCTGCAACGCGCCATTCAGCGCTACGATTCTCACGTCGTCGATGCTCAGAGTCGGACGTGGCAATAGCCTGAGGGTAGCATGGCTCGGCGTGCGGAACGGCGTTACGTCAAGGGCAGCTAGCGCGAAATTCAGGTCCGCGCTTACGCGTCCTGGTGGAACAGGCCAATGGAACAGGGAGGCCGCGACGGCGAGCGTCACCCCCATTCCCAGCCAGGCCCACTTAACGCCGACGCGCATCATTACGCTCCCGCGCGCCATGCGAATCTCGCACGACGCGGGGCAAGCTATACAGTTTTTCGCTCCCGCGCGCGCCCCTACGTGCTCGCTGGAGCGAAAAACGTAAAGCGCATCAATTGGTCAGGTGGCTGAGAGCCTCTACGAGACGAATCCTTGTGTCTGGCCGCTTAGTCTTCAAGTTCGCGATGTTGGCTAAAACAGGCGCCGTCGAGGGGCGCGCTGCGAGCCAGCGATTGAGCGAGGAATGCGGAGAGACTACGCTAACGCGATCCAAACCCTGCAGCGTGTTGCGCTGGTCCTTGGACATCGAAGCCACATTCAGCGCAGCGAAATCGCGCACGTTGTGAGCGCCGCCCTCCGCACCCCTAAAAACCAGAAAGCCGGCGGGCGTCATCACCGCATCGCCGCGCCGCAGTGTCGTATCCCCTAGTGGACTCACAGCGGTGACAGGATCACGGTGGCAGGTGCAGGTGTTTTCCAGCGTCGAGCGGTACCGCAGCGAGACCGGCAAAGCGGAATAGCGTTCGCCTTTTGGGGAGAAAGCATCCTCGATCTTGTCAGAACCGTTCTTAAAATAAACCTCGGTAGGCGCATCTGGGCAGAGGCTCGCGCACTGTGCCTCCTCACCTTTGACATCGTAGGCGCCCGATGCGACCGCGGATGGAAAAAAGTAGCCGTCGCATAAGCGAACACAGACTGGTTGGCGCTGGCTCGCGTTGGCGGCGAAACTCGCGCGCACGCCATGCCGACGGTGCGGCTGGTCGTCGCCGTCTCCCAACCGAGCATGATTGTCTTTCGCCGAGAACAGACCGTTATGCTGCGGGTCCGAGGCCTGCGCTTCGAGATAGTGGATAGCTGTCCCCGTGCGACCGTCGGCGTAGGGCGTCAATGGCATATTGACGAAATTGGAAAAAAAGCCGCCCGGCCCGCGGGCGTCTGCGCCCTGCGAAATCATTGCTGCCGCCGCTGTGATGAACAGGGCTGCGCCGGTGACAAAAGCCGCCATTGCCTTTGTGCGGCTCGTCAACGGAGATAGCTTATCCGAAGGAGTCGGAACTGCTGCAGCTCTCGCGAGCCTAGGCGCATACGGGGCGGCCATAGGAAATCTCCCAGTACAAAATAACTTAGGAATCCGGCCGCCACCGTAATCCCTTAACGCGGTGTTAATATCAAAAATCAAATACGCGCAATCGTAAACGCTGACGATGGTTACGAGCGAAAGTCGGCGCAAAGTTTGTCGACAAATACAGCTCGAAGGGGACGATCGAGTTCGTCGCCCCACCACTGGCGCACTGCTATGAGCGGTGTTGCGAGTCCGATCCAGCAGGTTGCGAAAAAATGAGAGAAACCGCCAGACGCGCATTGAGAAGATGAGCCGTTCCGATTAGCTCATGGCTAGTCGGAGTCCACGAAGGCGCGGCGCAAGGGAGGAACGAATGTCGGTCGCTGAACCTGAGCGCGATTACCGTCCGTTTGTATTGTTGCTGGCGCGAGTGCGGTCACGGCACACCTTCAAGGCGCGCGGAATGAAGGATTTGCCCCACCAAGTCGCCGGCGTCTTGGCGGCGGCGGCGTGAACATACTGAACGAGAGGAATAGTTTATGAGCGAAATCTGGATCGACGCGGGCGCGACCGAGGACATCGAGCCTGAGGACGTGATCCGATTCGATCACGAAGGGAAGACCTATGCCCTCTACCGCACTCAGGATGACCGCTATTTCGCAACCGCGGGGCTTTGCACGCACCAGAGGGTCCATCTCTCCGGCGGGCTTGTGATGGGGACGATCATTGAATGCCCAAAACACAACGGGCGTTTCGACTTTACGACCGGCGTGGCAAAAGGCGTCCCGGTCTGCATAGATTTGGCGACTTACCCGGTTCAAGTTGAGGCGGGCCGGATCCGACTGCGTATCGAGTGAGCGATACGAAACGCCTACGTTCGTCGGCGGATTGCGAGCTTCAGGCTTTCCTGCGAGGCCCCGAACGCGACGGGACTAGCGGGTTTGCTCGAACGTTTCCATTCGAACCAGCGCTGTTCTCGCGCGCGGTTCGGCAGGCTGCGCAGGGTTGCGACAACCTGATCGATCGCCAGGGTAAGGACTCGCTTTCCAAAGGGTTCGATGCGGGTGAACACGACATAGGCCCACAGCAGCAGTACGGAAACAACGGTGAGGAATGCGGCGAGCGGGGGAACACCAAGCGCGACGAGCCTCGCTGATACAATGTATTCAACGTTCTGATGCAAGAGGTAGATCGGATAG
>JAYTRP010000721.1:0-2689 GCA_043746145.1 Hyphomicrobiales bacterium
GCCATCGCCCGCGCCCGGCGCGACAAGACTGTTCCGACAATCGAGCAGGTGCAGCGCGTCCTTGCCACCATGCCGACGACGACCGCGCTGGAGCACCGCAACCGGGCGCTGATCGCGTTCACGGCCATAACCGGCGCGCGGGTCAACGCGCTGGCATCGTTTCAAATTGGCCACGTCGATGTCGCCAGTCGCAGTGTTGAACAAGATGCGCGTGTTGTCCGGACCAAGTTTGCTAAGACTTTCCGGACGCATTTCATGCCATTCGTGCTCGGCGCGGAAGCCATCGTCGGTGACTGGATCGGGGAATTGCTCCGCGATCATCTTTGGGGGCCGCGCGATCCCTTGTTTCCTGCGACGACGATTGGGCTGAGCAGCGACGGCGGCTTCATCGCGACGGGTCTGTCACGCTCCGGCTGGGCGTCGACGGGGCCGATCCGCGACATCTTTCGGCGCGCGTTCGAGAGCGCGGGCCTGCCGTACTTCAACCCGCACAGCTTCCGCGACATGCTGATCCGTCACGGCATGGCGCTCGACCTGACACCGGAAGCGATGAAGGCGCTGTCGCAAAACCTTGGCCACGACGGAGTGCTGACCACGTTCACCAGTTACGGCCACGTCCCGACGCATCGACAGGGCGAGCTGATCCGGTCGCTGGCGACGTCGGTGCACGCGGAGGGAGGCGCATCGCCGCCGGACCAAATCGCCGCGCTGGAGGCGGTTCTGAAGGCAATGCGCGCATCGACGGGGAGCGGCTTGCCGTCGGCGATCATGGCGCGCTAAGCCGTTGCCCGAAGGGGAGCGCCGCGTGGATTTGAGCGATGACGACAAGGCGCTGATCCGCGACCATCTGGAGCGCGGCGAGCCGTTGCCCGATCGCTTCCGCTGGACGCTATTCCGCGAGCCGCACGAGGCGGAACTGATCTGGCCCGGCAAGACGAGCGACGTCACCAACGTGGTCCTGCCGTTCCAGACGATCGAACAGATCGACGAGCCGCGCGCCGAAACGAGCGGCCCCGTCGCCGACCTGTTCCAGATGGGCAGCGGCGGGCGGCAAAGCGGCGGCTGGTCGAACAAGTTGATCTGGGGCGATAACAAGCTGGTTCTCGCCAGCCTGAAAGGCGGGCCGCTGCGCCGCGAGATTGAGGCGGCGGGTGGCCTGAAGCTGGTTTACATCGATCCGCCGTTCGATGTGGGGGCGGACTTTAGTTTTGACGTCAGCATTGGCGACGACATCATCACGAAAAACTCGACAGTTATTGAAGAGATTGCCTATAGAGATACCTGGGGGCGGGGACGGGACTCATATATTGCAATGATTTACGAGAGGCTTGTCGCAATAAATGCCCTAATGGCCGCAGATGCTACTATATATATTCACGTAGAACCGGACGTAGGGAATTTTATACGCGCGATAGCCGACGAAATATTCGGTGCCCATAATCTTAGAACAGAAATATCATGGAAGCGTACGTCGGCACACGGGAATGTTTCCCGTGCGTATGGTGAGATTTGGGAATCCATTTTCTATTATGTGAAATCAGATCAGTGGACGTGGAACCAGCAATACGTCCCATACGAAGAGTCATATATCGCATCCCATTTTTCGCAGCGCGATGCGAATGGTCGTCAATATACCACGTCGGATTTGACCAATCCGGGCTATAGACCAAATCTTGTTTACGAATACAAGGGCTATAAACCCCATAAGAATGGCTGGAAATTCACGCTCTCGCGGATGGAAGAGTTAGACCGCGAGGATAGATTATATTTTCCTTCCGATAAAGCAGGTAAAATACGCCTGAAGCGCTATCTTGATGAATCTCCTGGGCAGATTGCACAGAATCTTTGGACAGATCTAGCGCCGATTAATTCTCAGGCGCACGAGGCTGTCGGCTATGCAACACAGAAGCCTGAAGCGCTAGTCGAACGCTTGATGAAGGCTTCGTCAAACGAGGGCGATCTAGTAGCTGACTTCTTCAGCGGTTCTGGCACAACCCTCGCCGTCGCCGAAAAGTTGGGCCGCAAGTGGATTGGCGCGGACCTTGGCCGCTTTGCCATCCATACCAGCCGCACGCGGCTGAGCGGCGTCCAGCGCGAGCTGAAGGCGGCGGGGAAGCCGTGGCGCAGCTTCGAGATTCTCAACCTCGGCAAGTACGAGCGCCAGTGGTTCGCTGGCATCGATCCGACCCTGCCCGAACCACAGCGGCGGGCGGCGGCGGCGCGGGCCGACGCGGCCTATGTCGCACTGATCCTCGAAGCCTATCGCGCCGAACCCGCCGAACAGTCGCCACCGTTCCACGGCTTGAAGGCGGGGGCGTTCGTCGTCGTCGGCCCGCTCGACGCGCCCGTGACGGAAACGACGGTGCATGAGGCGGTCGACGCCGCCCGCCGCATGGGCGCGGGCAAGGTCGATATTCTCGGCTTCGAATACGAGATGGGGCTGGCCCCCCGACTGGTCGACGAGGCGCGCGCCAAGGGCGTTGCAGTCGCGCTGCGCTATATCCCCAAGGATGTCTTCGACCGCCGCGCCGTCGACAAGGGGCAGGTCAGCTTCCACGACGTCGCTTATGTCGAAGCCCGCGCCACGGTAACGACGAAGCGCGACCGAACCGTGACTGTGTCATTGAGCGACTTTGGCGTCAGCTACCGCCAAGAGGGGCTGGACAATCTGATCGACGGGATGAAGGCA
>JAYTRP010000722.1:0-8428 GCA_043746145.1 Hyphomicrobiales bacterium
GTGTCAATTGTGACATTCCTTGCTCCGACAAAAAAATATCGCGTCTCAGCTCTCACAGCTTAAAATAGCTTGGACGAAAGGGCCGTATAAATCGGGCGAGCTGGAATATTGATATGCTTCTGAATGTTGCGATACTGCGCAATGCGATCGGACGCACGCCTGACGACCCACCTTTGCAAATTCGAAGTCGCTGCGATTTCTTTAGGCTATTTGCTTTGTCCGACATTTTTTGTTGGGAATGGGAAACATCTTTCGGTCCTCGTCACGCCTCTTGGGATTGGCCGACCTCCATACCGACGTCCCGCTCGAGGTTTGTGCCGCGCCGGGGAGAGCGGGGTTTATTTCTTCCACGGCCCGAGTTTTGTCGATCGGATGGCGCCTCTGGCGGATGACGATTTTAAGTACCCTGTACGCCGCGCAATGGCCGATCAATTTCCCTGCTCGACGAAAATAATTCCCTGCACCGCTTCTTAGGGAATTCTCGGCTAAACTACTGATCTAGAGGTCTTTTTCGGCCGAATTTTCGGAGTATTGGGCCAAATTTGAAGGAATTCCCTATTATTTCCCTGATACCAGGGAATCTGACGGCGGAGACCAGTTTGGCGAGACTGCGTCCACCGCCAGAATTGCCGCTAACTTACCAAAATTGTTAAGCTAAAGTGCAGGCTTACGGCGCGCGCCTTGCTATCGCTTAACCCGATGTCTGGCTGTGTTACACGAAACCACTGAACAGCACTCCCGCAGGGAGCTTCGCACGACTAAGTCGCGGTTGCCGCTCGATACCCGTTGATTTCTGCTGCGATATTACGCTGTCGGTTGAGGACCTGCGCATTAGCGGACTGAGCGCCTGCGCTGCGAACGGAGGCGTCTCCACCTTTTTTAGTTGCGCTGCTGCCTTTCTGTGTTTGGCCGTAATGAAGCGCGCGATGGGATCGCCAGCCGCCACGTTCGAGCAAGGACAGACGAGAAACGTTTCACGACGTCCGGCGATTTTGGAGCCACGCGAAATTTGTCGGGGATCCAGACTAGGCGCATCGCGAATGTCGGATTTGAAACCAGAACTAATCCGACAAGAGCTGCAACTGCAGCCAAGGTCAGCGCGACCACGCCCGCCGCGTCACCCGTAGTATCAGAACGAAATTGAAGCACTTAAGCAGTAGCCAAGCGATCGTTGTGGCGACCATTCAGCACAGGAGAATAATGCCAGCCACGGACTGTCGAGTTGCGATGAACATCGCGATCCCGGTTCATCACAGCCGCATTACATTGACTCCGTAGGGCCTGACGCATCATAAGCTCCTTTACGCCTGCTGCACAAAAGCGCCTTGCAGCCGCAACTGACCCTGCTCCATCACAGCCCAAACAAATCGCCTAACACGTCACCTTCATCCCGAACGCGACGGATCGTTGGTTGATCTCCTCGCGGTCATAGTCGAGCGTCGCCACGTGATAGCTCTTCTCCAGCGCGACGTACTCGATTGGCGTTTTGATCCGTTCTCGCATCGCCTTGACCGAGCCGGGGCCGACGACGTGGTCTTGCGGACTATGCAGGATCAACACGGGGCATTTGATGTCGCCAAGCTTCGCCTTGACGTCCGCTATTCCCTTCACGAGTGGCCCGACCGTGACGGCGGGGATGCGGTCATAGCCAAGCTCCTTAGCGTTTGGATCGGCGACATCGCCGGCAACGCCCTGCAGGAAAGTCTGGCCGCTCGCGAGCGTTTGCTCGGCGACATCGAGGAGGCCTTTGGTGTCTTCGTCCTCTGCTGCGCCATTGATGACGACGATGCCCGCCACTTCCGGATGATGCTCTGCGGTCCACAGCGTGAGCGTACCGCCCATCGAGAGGCCAGCAACGACAATTTTATCGGTGCGCGAGGCCAGCTCGCGATAGGTCTGGTCAACCGACGCGGTCCAGTCGCTCCAGCGGTATTTCGCCATGTCCTCGGGAGTCGTTCCGTGACCCGGTAACCTCAGCGATTCCACGGAGAAGCCTGCAGCCGCGAACGCTTCGGCGAGAGGTCTCATCGATTGCGGGCACCCCGTGAAGCCGTGGATGATCAAGGCGCCCCTGCGGTCACCTTGCGCCGAATAGGGCTCCGCTCCCGGCATGATTGTTGTTTCGCTGCTCATTTGGTTTGCTCTCTACAAAATTTTGCATGGTCCGGCCTTGGACGACGACGGCGGGTTAGCGCTCGCCCGCGTCCGCCGTCGCCATAGTCTCTGCAAGAGGACCGGCTTGGTCCATAAAGTCGGCTAGTTGCTCGCGCTGCCGGCTTGAGAGACGCAGGCCGAGTTTGGAGCGACGCCAGAGGACATCGTCCGCGTCTTCCGCCCATTCCTCGCGCATCAAATAGAGAACTTCGGCTTTGGTCAGGCCGCCGCCAAAATCGGCGCGCAACTCGGGATCGTCCTCCATCGAGCGCAGAATACGCGTGGCTCGCATGCCATAGGCTCGCGCCAACCGGCGGGCTTGGGCAGCGTCCAACCAGTCGAAGCGCCGAGCTAGGCTGGCAACCAAAACCTCAAAACCTTCGACAGGAAACTCGCCGCCAGGCAAGGGTACCCGGCCTGACCAGCTTTGCGCGATGGTTGCGGAGGCGCCCAGCCAAGGCGTCAATTTCTCAAGCGCATGCTCGGCAAGGCGGCGGTAGGTCGTCAGCTTGCCGCCAAATATCGAAAGCAGCGGCGGCCCTTTGTCATCGAGTTCGAGGACATAATCGCGGGTCGCCGCCTGCGCTTTGTCGGCGCCGTCGTCGTATAGTGAACGGACTCCGGAATAGGTCCACACCACGTCTTCCCGCGTAATCTCGCGCCTGAAATATTCATTGGCGGCTGCGCACAGATATTCGACCTCCTCTTGGGAGGCGGTGACCTCGGTAGGGCTGCCGGTATAGTCAAGGTCCGTCGTGCCGATCAGCGTGAAATCGTCTTCGTAGGGAATTGCGAAGATGACTCGGCCGTCTGCGTTCTGAAACAGATAGCAGCGATCGTGCGCGTAAAGACGCGGCACGACAATGTGAGAGCCTTTCACAAGCCGCACGCCGCTGGCGTGGGGAAGACGCATCGTCGAGAGCACGGCGCCAACCCACGGCCCGGCGGCATTGACGAGCGCCTTCGCTCTGACGACTTCAGTCTGGCCCGTTCGCAGATTTTGCGTCGTGAGTGTCCAATCGTCGGCGCCGCGCCGCGCCTCCAGGGCTTTCACCCGGGTCCTTACGATCGCGCCCCGCTCGGCGGCATCGACGGCATTGAGCGTTACCAGACGCGCATCGTCCGCCCAGCAATCGGAATATTCGAAGCCGCGTGTGTAGAGGCCAGGCTTGAGCGACGCGCCGACCGGGCCTTTAGAGAGATCGAGCGTGCGCGCGGGCGGCAGGAGTTTTCGCGCGCCCAAGTTATCGTAGATCAACAGCCCGAGCCGCAACAACCAGCGGGGCCTCAAGCCCTTGTGGTGCGGCAGCACGAAATGAAGTGGCCAGATGATATGCGGCGCGATGCGAAGCAGCACTTCACGTTCGCTCAACGCCTCTCGCACCAACCGAAACTCGTAGCGTTCGAGATAGCGCAGGCCGCCGTGAATCAGCTTGGTCGATGTGGAGGAGGTCCCGCTGGCGAGATCCGCTTGTTCGCAGAGATAGACGGAGAAGCCCCGCCCTGCGGCGTCTCGGGCTATCCCACAGCCGTTGATTCCGCCGCCGATGATTGCGAGGTCATAGAGCGTATCCATCACGCCCTCCCATTGTTGCAGGGGAGACGACGTCGTTCAACGACGCAGTCCCCGGCTGGCGTAAGCGATCGCCGCCAACGCGATGATGGCGCCCTGCGTCATTTCCTTGCCGGGCTCGCCGAGACCAAAACTCGTCAACAAGTTGAAGGTGAAGACCAACATGAAAGCGGCCACTGCGGGGCCCATCATGCCGCCTTTGCCTGATCCAAACGTGACGCCACCGAGAATGACGGCCGCAAGGGAGTTGAGCGCGAGGTCGGCGCCGATACTCAGACTGCCAAAGCCGACGAAGCCGACGAGCAGGAACGCGCTGAGAACCGCGAATACACTGGAGAAGATATGGACCGCGTACACCACGCGCACATACGGTACGCCGGACGCCCAGGCGGCTCTCGGGTTTGCCCCAATCGCGTCGATGTAGCGGCCCAACACCGAGGCGCGCAGGAGCAATGCAATCGGAATGAGGACGGCCAACCAGACTAGCGGCGCGAGCGGCAGAATGCCGATTCGCGTCTGTCCAAGGTATCTAACGAAATCGGGCGCGTCTCCGGGCGCGCGGTATTGACTGAACGCGGTCACGACGCCGCTCAACACCAGGACCATGGCGAGCGTGACGATAACCGACGACGCCCGCAATTTCGTAATGAAGAACGCGTTCACCGCACCGACGGCGACGCCGAAGATGAGGCAGATCACGATCAGTACGGGCTCGGGCAGTTTAAGATAGCCGCTGGTCAAGATGTAGCTGACCACCATCGCGACGCCGCTAAACGACAGGTCCAGCGAAAGCACACGGATGCAAAGCGACTGGCCAATCACGGCGAGGCCAAGCGGCGCCGCCTGCCTCAGGATCAGCATCAACAGGAACGGCTGTAGCAATGTCGGCCGCGCGAGCCCGGCGCATACGAGGAGAAGGATCGTGCCGACATAGGAGATCGGAAGCGAGAACAGGCGTCCGGCCACGCTCCTTATGGAATTCGACAGCGACTGCGAGGGCTCGGCGAAAATGCGTGTCATATGCCGATCGTCCGGCGACGTTGAAGGCTGATCGCCCCCAACAGCAGCACGCCCGTGAGCGCCGCGCGCAAGAAGGGCGACACGCCAAGAAGGTTCATGCCATTAGCGATCAGTCCCAGTGTCACGGTTCCAAGCACCGCGCCGATCACGCTGCCGATCCCTCCCGCGAGTTGCACGCCTCCCAGCGCAATCGCGGTCACGGAATCAAGGCTGAACGGCTGCCCCATGGTTGGATCGCCCGAGGAAATGCGCCCTGTGAGATAGATCCCAGCCGCCGCGCTGCATAGGGAACAGAGGATGTAGCAGGCGATCCTCGGGGTGACGACATCGACGCCGTTTAGCGCCGCACTGTCGCTGTTCGCGCCGATCGCGAAGATGCGCAGACCAAAACGGCTCCTGTATAGCAACACCGCGGCAAGCAGGCTCACCGCCACGCACCAGAAGAAGGCGGCCGGAAAGGGTCCGACGCTCGCCTTAGCCAGCATCGTCAACGCGCCGGGAACGATACCGCCACCTGCGGGCAGCACGAGCAGCGCGAACCCTTGCACGAATGTCATCGAGGCCAGCGTCATGACCAGCGGATGCACGCCAAATATCGTCACGCCGACCCCGTTCGCGGCGCCGACCACGAGGCTTGCGGATATCGCGGCGCCGAGCGCCAGCCAGGGATTGGCGATCGAAACGATCAGCGCGCTGGTTAGGCTGAGAACAGAGCCGACCGATATGTCGATGCCGCCGATCAACGCGACCAGCAATTGACCGAGCGCAACGATCAGCAAGGCGGTGATCTGGCTGTTCACGTTTGCGATGTTTTGCAGATCGAAGAAGTCGGGCGAACGTATGGCAAGGAGAATGAACATCAGAACGGGAAGACCGAGCGGAATCAACCCGAGCCCCGAACGCCCAAATCGGCGGACCCTCGTGTTTCTCACGCTAGCGCTCCTTCGCTCAAAGGCGCCTGCGCTCCCGCGCCCGATGGCGCTGCCGCTAAGGCGTGCATCATGATCAGTTCCTCGTTCGCTTCAGCGGCGACTAGTTCAAAGACGACGGAACCCGCGCGCACCACGAGAATGCGGTCGCAAAGTCCAAGGTGTTCCGTCAACTCGCTCGAGATAATCAACACCGCGCCGCCCTGGTTCGCGAAGTCGCGCAGGAGCGCATAGATCTCAGCCTTCGCGCCGACATCGACGCCGCGAGTCGGCTCCTCGATCACCAGCGTGTCGACATTGGACGCCAACCAACGGCCAATCATCACTTTCTGCTGGTTGCCGCCCGACAACGAACCGACCGTCTGGTGTTCGTCTCGCGCGCGGATGCTCATAGAACGCATCAAGGCGACGACGCGCTTACGGTCCACCTTGGCGAGCGAGAACATCGACGCGCCACGCAGGATACCGAGCCCGATGTTCCGCTCGATCGACAGAGAGGGGTAGAGGCCTTCGGTCTTCCGATCCTCGGGAATGAAGCCGAGCCCCGCCAACGTCGAGGCGACGATGGAGGCGCCGATCGTGCGGGTCTTGGCGTCGCCATCGTACTTTTCCACGCGACCCGCAGCCGGAGTTTGTAGTCCAACCAGGGCGCGAATGATGTCGCGTTGCCCCTGCCCTTCCAGACCCGCGAGGCCGACAATCTCCCCTCTGTGCAGTTGAAAAGATACGGCCGGGCGACCCGCGGCGGGGCTGAAATCCTTAACGTCGAGCGCCGGCTGGCTCTCGCGCCGAGCGACCGTGCGGCCCGGAAACAGACTGCCGAGTTCGCGACCCACCATCAAGGTCACCAGCGCATCATGCGTCAGAGCCGAAGTCGGCTGCGTCGCGACATGACGGCCATCCTTCAGCACGGTCGTGGTGTCGCAAAGCCGGAATATTTCTTGCAGCCGGTGACTGATGTAGAACACCAGCGCGCCCGATTGTTTCTGCCGTTGGATCAGACGCTCCAGTTTCTGCACGCCCCGCGCGTCGAGCGCCGCGGTTGGCTCGTCGTAAATGACCACTCGGGAGTCGATCGTCAGGCCCTTGGCGATCTCGATCAGATGCTGTTCCGCAATGGTCAAGTCGCCGCAAGACAAGTCCGGATCCAGGTCTATCTCAACGCTTTCGAGCACCTTCCGAGCCGCTCGACGCATTTCGCGCCGATCGAGAAATCCTGCGCGAACCGGCTCGCGTCCCAGGAACAGGTTCTCGGCGACGGTCAGGTTTGGGATGAGCGTGAGCTCCTGAAAAATCGTCGAGATCCCGGCTGCCACCGCGTCGCGGGGACCGGCAAAATCAATGACTCGACCCTCCAGATGTATCTCGCCTGCATCGAGGCGATAAACGCCGGCGAGCAACTTCATCAAGGTCGATTTGCCGGCGCCGTTTTCGCCGGTGATCGCATGTACCGACCCGGCATGACCCGAAAAGGAGACCGACCCGAGCGCCTCGGTCGAGCCGAAACGCTTGGTGACGTTTTTGAACTCGATGAGCGGCGCCCCGACGCGTGCGTCGGAGCTATGGTTCTTCAGGGCGCCCTCGCGCATTGATCGCGCCTCCTCGCGCTCGCTTACTTCTTGAAGGTTTCCATGATGACACTCTCAGGCAACGTCGATGGGAACCAGAAGGCGTCGTTGAGTTCGGGGCGGTAATATTTGTCGAAATTCGCCGCAGTAATCGGAGTCGGATCGGAATAGTAGGCTTTGTTGATCGTCTTGCCTTCTAGCAGCGCGACCGCCGCGTTGAGCGTGGCAGGTCCGAGGCCCGGTGTGAAAATCGGCCCGGCTGCATCCGCGCCGATCGCCTTCCAGGCACGCAGGAAGCCGTTATTGGCTTCCCCGGTCATCGGCACGAGCGGCTTTCCGATCTCCTTGAACACATCGAAACACGCGCGGGTCATGTCGGCGCCGGAAAACCAGATCCCGTCTACGGGTTGACCGGAGGCAACGAGGTTCTCGCAAAGTGTCTTGGCCTTCGCGTAATTCCAGTCGCCGTAAACCTCGGTTCCGATCTTGATGTCGGTTCCCTTCAACGCGTCCGTGAAGCCCTTGTAGCGCAGCACTTCTTCACCCACTCCGGGGACGCCCCGGAAGGCCCAGACGACGCCCTTTCCGTGCAGCCTTTCTTTAAGGAATTCGCCGCCAGCATTACCAAAGGCTTCGCCGCCGCCATAGACCGTGGCTGTAGCGTCGGGGAATACCGAGCTCGGGCCTAACACGATCACGGGAATGCCGGCTTTGGTTGCCGCGTCGACCTGCGCCCTGACAACTTCCGGGGCGATCGGCACGATGAGCAGCGCGTCGATCTTGTGCGCCATCAAGTCTTCGATATCCGCAACCTGCTTCGCCGGCTGCCAGTTCGCTTCGACGAAGCGAAATTCCTTGATGTTGGGGTTATGCGATCCTGCGTATTTGAGCTCCTGAATGGTTTGCACGATCCAGGTGTTACCGACGCCCGGCCAGGACATTCCGATGACCCACGGCGGATCTTTCTTGAACTTGCCAGCGGGAATCATCTCCTTCGAGGAGGGGACAAGGATGTCGGGGGGCAGCAACTGTACTTCGTCGGCGAAAGCGGGCGGTTGCCCGAAAAGCGAACCCGCAACAAACATAGTGCACAGAAGAAGCGATCGCTTCATGTTACCTCCCTCGAGACTGGCTGGGTCGGTCCGTGGACGCCCGAGCGCTTTTTTCAACTTAACGCGGCTAAG
>JAYTRP010000723.1:0-8412 GCA_043746145.1 Hyphomicrobiales bacterium
TAGCGGGTCCGCGCGCGGACTCATCGGAGACAAGGAAAACGACGTCTTTGTTTCGGCTGCGAGCATTTGGGAAATCGCGATAAAATACCCGTTGATGAAGCGTCGCGATGCGCCCCCGTTTTCCGGCGCGTCTGCGTTGGCGGCGTTTCAAGCTTCGGGTTTTGATATACTCACAATCAATCCCGACGACGTCGTCGCGATAGAAACTCTGCCGCCCATGCACAACGACCCTTTCGACCGTCTCCTGCTGGCTCAGGCGATAACGAACGCCTGCCGTTTCCTGACCGCGGATGCAGCCATGGAAGGACTGCATCCGTGCGTCATCTCGGCCTAAGCTCGCCGCTGGCAGAGTTCACTGCGCCGATCTCGATAGTCATTTCGTCTGACGCGGAATAGCCTCGCAGCGACCCGCCGGTTACATCCCGCCCAGGTGTTCCGCCACCGCGAAGATGTCCTTGTCGCCGCGTCCGCACAAGTTCATCACCATGAGATGGTCGTGCGGCAGTTTGGGCGCGAGGTCGATCACTTTGGCCAGCGCATGCGCGGGCTCCAGCGCCGGGATTATGCCTTCGAGCTTGGAGCAAAGCTGGAACGCGTCCAGCGCTTCCCTATCGGTGGCCGAGAGATAGGTCACCCGGCCAGTCTCCTTCAGCCAGGAGTGCTCGGGGCCAATGCCGGGATAGTCGAGGCCGGCCGAGATCGAATGGCCCTCGTTGATCTGCCCGTCCTCGTTCATCAGCAGGTAAGTGCGGTTGCCGTGCAGCACGCCGGGGCGGCCGCCCGCGAGCGAGGCGGCATGGCCGTCCGGCACATCGAGTCCGTAGCCTGCCGCCTCCACCCCATAGATCGCGACGGTTTCGTCATCGAGGAACGGGTGGAACAGGCCGATCGCGTTCGAGCCGCCGCCAATGCAGGCGACCAGCGAGTCGGGCAGCCGGCCCTCGGCCTCCTGCATCTGCTCGCGGGTCTCGTTGCCGATCACGCACTGGAAATCGCGCACCATCGCGGGATAGGGATGCGGACCGGCGGCGGTGCCAATGCAATAGAATGTGTCGCCGACATTGGTGACCCAGTCGCGCATCGCCTCGTTCATCGCGTCCTTGAGCGTGCGCGCGCCCGATTTCACCGGCACGACCTCGGCGCCTAGCATTTTCATGCGGAACACGTTGGGCTTCTGCCGCTCGACGTCGACCTCGCCCATGTAAACCACGCAGGGCAAGCCGAACCGCGCGCAGGCGGTGGCGGTGGCGACCCCGTGCTGGCCGGCGCCCGTCTCGGCGATGATGCGTGTCTTGCCCATGCGGCGCGCGAGCAGGATCTGGCCCATCACGTTGTTGATCTTATGCGCGCCGGTATGGTTGAGTTCGTCGCGCTTGAAGTAGATTTTGGCGCCGCCGAGATACGCGGTCATCCGCTCCGCGAAGTAGAGCGGGCTTGGCCGCCCCACGTAATGCTTGAGGAAATAGTTCAGCTCGGCGTGGAAGGCCGGATCGTTCTTCGCCTCGCCATAGGCTTTTTCCAGCGAATGGATCAGCGGCATCAGCGTCTCGGCGACGAAACGCCCGCCAAAAATGCCAAAGTGGCCGCGCTCGTCGGGGCCGTTGCGGAAAGAGTTGGGCTTGTCGATCTTGGTCAAGACGGGGCTCCGATAGGCCCAACTTCCGCTAAGCGGGGGAAGGTGGCGGGATAGGGGTGTCGCGGTTCATTACGCCTTGCCGTCGCGCACGGCAATCATTCCGCGTCGAGCGCCTCGAAACCCGCCAGCGCCGCCGCGATGAACGCGCGGATCTTCGCGGCGTCCTTCACGCCCGGCGCGCTCTCCACGCCCGAGGACACGTCGACTCCGCGCACGAGACTCTGGCGGATCGCCTCGGCGACATTGCCAGCGTCAAGGCCGCCTGACAGCATCCACGGTTTGCGCGGATGAAAGTCGCGGGCGAGCCGCCAGTCGAAAGCGATGCCGTTGCCTCCCGGGAGAATCGCCCCGTTCGGCGGCTTGGCGTCGATCAGCAGCGCATCGGCGGCGTCGCGATATTCCTCGGCCTTGGCGAAATCCGCGGCCTCAGCGACGCCGATCGCCTTGATCGCCGACACGCCGAACTTGCGCTGGATTTCCGCCGCCCGCTCCGGCGTCTCGCGCCCGTGCAATTGCAGATAATCCGGCTCGGTCGCGCGCACGATCGCGTCCAGCGTAGCATCGTCCGCGTCGACGCAGAGCGCGACGATCTCGGCCCGACCCCGCGCCCGCGCGGCAAGCGCCCTGGCCATTTCGTACGAGACATGCCGCGGGCTCTTTTCGAAGAACACGAAGCCGACCATGTCCGCGTCTGCGGCGAGCGCGGCGGAGAGCGTTTCGGCCGTGGAAAGGCCGCAGATTTTGATCGTAGGCGCCATTGCAGGTGTTTGGGGGAAGCGGCGCGCTGTGTCAAAGGCGACGTCACGGGGTCGTGCGAGCCAGCCATGCCGCGCTTTACGCGCCCTCTAGCAGCGGCGCGATATAATCGACGAACGCCCGCGCAGCCGGCGAAGCGGCGCGGCCGATGGGGAAAACCGCGTGGGCTTCGACGGACTCGGCCCGCCAGTCCTCGAGAACGCGCACGAGTTCGCCGCGCGCGAGCTCCGCGCGGCAGCCCCACAACGATGTGAAGGTGATGCCGATCCCCGCGACGGCGGCGGCGGTTGCGCCCTCGTTCGCGGTTGTAGCCAGCCGGCCCTCCACCCGCGCCGAGGCGCAACGTCCCTCCTTCGTGAAGGTCCAATCCTGTCCGCCGCTCATGCTTTTGACGACGATCAGAGAATGGCATGCGAGGTCGGCGGGGTCACGAGGCTGGCCTCGGCGCTCGAGGTAGGCTGGCGAAGCGGCGAGCAAGCGGGGAGCCGTGGCGACCTTGCGGGCAACGGCGCTAGAATCCTCGATGGGACCGAGCCGAAGCGCCACATCGATGCCATCAGCCACCAGATCCTGCCGCGCGTCGTTGAAGGTGAGATCGATCCGCAGCGCCGGATGCCGATCGAGGAACAGCGGCAGTCGAGGAATGACCTCGCGAACGCCGAAACTCGGCGATAGCGCGACCCGCAAGTTTCCACGCAACTCGCCGGTGCCGCGCGCGGCATGATCGGCCTCCTCGAGCGCGGCGAGCAGCGGCTCGATCCGCGCGAGATAATCGGCGCCGGCATCGGTTAGGGAAACCCGGTGGGTGGTGCGCATCAGCAACGCCGCGCCGACTTCCCGTTCGAGTTGCGCGAGGATTCGCGACACCGAAGGCTGAGACAGCCCAAGTTCACGCGCGGTGCGCGAAAAACTGCCGCCATGCGCGGTGCGAACGAAAGCGCGAAGCGCCTGCAAACGATCTGTCATTCGCTAGTCGAATAAACCCTATCCGATATGAGCGGCTACCATTGATTTGCAAAGGAGGGCTTATCGAGGCACGCGGATATACAAAGGGAACAGCTTCATGTCGCTTCAGGATCGGCTCGACGCTTTTAAGGCGGACTTCGAGGGCGCCAAGGCGCCTCCGCACATTGTCGCAACCATGCACAAGGCGACCGCCGACCTGATCGCCACGGGTCAGGCGGACCGGGCGTTAAAAGTTGGCGCCAAGGCGCCCTCGTTCGATTTGCCCGACGCGCATGGGACTATTGTGAGTTCCGCGTCACTGCTGGCCAAGGGTCCGCTGGTGCTGACGTTCTATCGCGGCGTTTGGTGCCCGTACTGCAACATGGATTTGCAGGCGCTGCAGGACGCTCTTCCGGAGATTAATTCGAAGGGCGCGTCGCTGGTCGTCGTCTCTCCACAAACCGCGCCGAACCTTCGCCACTCCGAACGCGAGAATTCGCTAAGCTTTCCGATCCTCAGCGATCACGGCAACGCCCTGGCGAACGAATTTGGCCTGCGCTACCGCCTGCCGGATGAGTTGATCGCGGTCTACAAGAGCTTCGGCAACGATCTGACGATCGGCAACGGCGAACCTTCCTGGACGCTGCCCATGCCAGCCCGCTACGTGATCGCAACCGACGGCGTAATCGCCTATGCCGAGGTGAGCCCCGATTACACGCGCCGTCCAGACCCCAGCGAATTGGTGTCCGTGTTAGATCGCCTGCGGACGAAAAGCGCGGCGTAACGCTCCTGCGTTGCATCGTCGCAAGAATGCGTTGCATCGACGGGAAAGCATGAATGCAGGCCGGGCGCGAAAATCACGTCCGTCGCCTGGCGCACTAGCCGTCCAGCGGACGCAACCCTATCTAGGCGGCACCCTGGATAGGACGTTTCATGCCCCGCGACGACGAAGCCAATAGATTTTCCGCGCGCGCGAGCCGCTACGCCCGGCTCGGCGTCGAAGCCGGGACGTTCGCGGCGCGGCTGGGCGCTCGGCGGCTGACGGGCGGCGGCAAGGACGATGACGCGCGCGCGTTCGCCGAAGCGTTGGGCTCGATGAAGGGCCCGATGATGAAGGTCGCGCAGTTGCTGGCGACAATTCCCGACGCACTGCCCGCCGATTATTCCGAACAATTGATGAAGTTGCAGTCGCAGGCGCCACCGATGGGCGCGGCTTTCGTGCGCCGGCGCATGATGGCGGAGCTTGGGGCCGATTGGCGCCAACGCTTCAGCGAATTCGACCTCGAACCGGCAGCAGCCGCCTCGCTCGGTCAGGTGCATCGCGCGACGACGCTCAACGGCGAGGCGATCGCCTGCAAGTTGCAATATCCCGAAATGGCCTCCGCGGTCGAAGCCGACCTGACCCAGCTTAATATGTTGTTTTCGCTGCGCCGGCGCATGGGCGCGGCGATCGACACGACGGAGATCGCCGGCGAAATCGCCGACCGCCTGCGCGAGGAACTTGACTACGAACGCGAGGCGAAGCTCGCCGCGCTGTACCGGCTGATGCTGGCGGAAATTCCCGAGGTGCATGTTCCCCGCCCGTATCCGGAACTCTCGACCAAGCGACTGATCACGCTCGAATGGCTGGAGGGCGAAAAGCTGCTCGCCTTCGAGAGCGCGACGCCCGAAAATCGCGCGCGCGTGGCGGAGCTTCTGTTCGAGGCGTGGTGGCGGCCGTTTCTGCGCTATGGCGTGATCCACGGCGATCCGCATTTGGGCAATTATTCCGTTGTGGCCAGCGGGCCAGAACGCGCCATCGAAGGGCTCAACCTCTACGATTTCGGCTGCGTGCGAATTTTCCCGCTGCGCTTCGTGGAAGGCGTGGTGGAGCTTTATCAGGCGTTGAAAGTGAAGGATCACGAACGCATCGTGTACGCCTACGACTTGTGGGGCTTCAAGGGTCTGAAGAAGAGCACGATCGAGGCTATGAATATCTGGGCGTCGTTCATCTACGGCCCGATACTCGACGATCGCGTGCGCAGCTTCGCCGACGGGGTGAAACCCGGAGAGTTCGGCCGCAAGGAAATTCGCGCCGTGATGCAGACACTTCGCGCGGAGGGAACCGAACTGACGGCCCCCCGTGAGTTCGTGTTCCTCGACCGCGCGGCGATCGGCCTCGGCGCGGCCTTCTTGCGGCTTGGCGCGGAGATGAATTTTCACCGGCTGTTCGAGCGCGCGATCGAAGGTTTCAGCCGGGAGACCGTAGCGGCGCGTCAGGCCTCCGCACTCGCGGTGGTTGGGATCGCCGGCCCGGATTCCACGCCCTAGCGCCGTAGCGAACGGGGGGACGAGTGGAGTGCGCCGAACCGGCTTCGTCGGCGCGCAATCTTTGCGGTGTGGCAGTGGCGTCGCCATGCTGCGCGATCCCACCCTTGCCGAGCGCCTAGGCGCGGCCGGGCATGCGCGGGGGATGGCCAGTTCCGGTTCTCTACGTTTCACGCCACTTGCGCGCGGCAATGATTGATTGTCTCGCCGATTGAAATGTTAGCACGACCCCGTCATCTGCAGCGGCGGCGCAGTCGGGCTCGCCTCGACGCGATTGCGCCCCTGAGCCTTCGCCGAGTAGAGCGCCCTATCCGCCTGCGCCAAAAGCGCAGAGCGATCCTCGACAAAGGCGGCGCTGGTCGCCGAGGTGACGCCGACGCTCACGGTGATCACGCCGAACGGCGACGAAGCATGGGGCACCGCGAGCGCTTGCACGGCTTTGCGGATCAGTTCACCGATTGCCTGGGCGCCCTCCTCGTCGACTGACGGGGCTAGCACCGCGAATTCCTCGCCGCCGAACCGAACCGCGAGATCGCCAGGCCGCGATACTGCGTCACGAATAGCATCCGCGACAAGCTTAAGACATTCGTCGCCCGCGGGATGACCATAGCGATCGTTGTAGGCTTTGAAGAAATCGACATCGATCATCACCAACGCCATGCCCTGTCGAACGCGGCTCGAACGCTTCTGCTCTTGCAACAGGGTCTCGTCGAACGTCCGCCGATTGGCGAGGCCCGTAAGCCCGTCCTGTCCCGCGATCACCTCGAGCCGACGATAGGCCTCCGCGAGTTGCTCCTCCACGGCTTTGCGCGCTGAGACGTCGCGCGCGATTGCGATAATATCCGTCGCGCGGCCGGTCTCGGGATCGATCAGAGCGCGAAAATTCGTCTCCAACCAAATCCAGCGTCCATCGCGATGGCGCCGTCGATTAACGAGTGAGTAACGCTGCACGCGGCCTTCGAGTAGTTCGTTGAGCGCCGCCCTCAGCCGATCGACGTCATTTGGATGCGATTGTCCCGCCGTTTTTTGGCCGACCAGTTCCTCGGGCGCGTAGCCCAGTATATTCATTGACGCCGGCGAAACGTAGGTTCGCACGAGATCCTTGTCGAGGCGCATGATCATGTCTTCGCTGGCATCCGCCAGCAGCCGGTAGCGCGTTTCGCTCTCGTGAAGCTTCAGCTCTGCGTCGACTTCAGCCTGGATGTCATGTCCGACCGAGTGAATCAAAACCGGGCCGTTGTCGCTGGCGCGCGTGGCGCTGTTGGTCCAGCGCACCCAACGGAGTTCCCCATTGGGCAGACGAATTTGATTTTCGCTGTGCTGGGCCACCCCGCTCGAGGCGACCTTGGCAAAAACAGCGATCACCTTGGCGTGCTGCTCCACGGGCACTAAATCTAAAATTCGACGGTCCGCCAAGGCGGTCGCGGATACTCCGAACAGTCGAGATTGAGCACTATTGGCACACAGAAACACACCCTCCGGCGTCGCCAACGATACAAACTCCGACTGCTCCTCGACCAAGCGATGATAGAGTTGCTCACTTTCGGCGACGTGACGCTCAGCGATCCGTTGCGCGGTGACGTCGTTTATCACGGTGAGCGAGTGAGCGGGGCCGCCCGGTTTCGAAACGAGCACGCTGGAGACTACGACGTCGATCAGGCGACCGTCCTGGCAGATCAATTGGCAATCCACGTTGTTATAGTGGCCATCGCGGAAAAGCGCCGGAATCGTCTCCTGCTCCGCGCGTCGGCGCGATTCCGCTGTCATGAAATCGACGGCGAGTCGCCCGATTACGTCCTCGCGGCGGTAGCCTAAGGCGGCAAGCCATCGCTGGTTGACGAAAACAAACCGGCCGCAGCTATCGATGGAATGCACCATCGCTGGCAGCCTCTCCAGCCAATCGGGATAGCAGGCCGAATTGTCGGTCGGATCGGGGAAATCAAGCGGGTCCAAGGCTCTGCGTTCCTCTGTCAGCTTGCGCCTTTCCAGCCCAATCGTCCTATTGGCTTGTCGTTATGCTGCGTTGTCCAAGCAAAATTCTTTGCCCGACCGCAACACACGTTCAAGTATTCATGAAATTCATCGACAATATGTTAAGTTACACACATGAAAACCTCGGAACTGGTCAATGCAAAGGACAGTTGCGTCAATTTAGCTGTGGGCGAGGCGGCCAGGCGTCGGTTTTCGCAAAAACCAATAGGCCGTGAGGCGCTGAGGGAAAATCGTTTTGCGAGGCGCGCGGCCTTTAAGGAAGACCTCCACCGGAAGGTCGCGAACTAAAAACCAGCCTCTGCCTTGCCAGAATTACAAGCGGACCCGCGCGGCCTTGCCTTCAGCGTCCCAAAGGGCCATGAACGATCCATGGTCCGCAAGTTCGTCATCGCCGACGATCACGCGCTGTTTCGCTCCGGGCTACGGCTGCTGTTGAGCGACAGTTGCGGTCCAGCCGTCATTCGCGAGGCTGCGAACGTAGCGGAATTGCGAACCCTGCTCGCGGTAGACGCGCAAGTCGATCTCGTCGTCGTCGATCTTCTAATGCCAGGGATGAGCGTCGGCGCGACAATCCGCGAGCTTCGCGCCGCCTATCCCGGCTTGCGCATCGTTGTCATGTCCGCCTCCGAGGAGCGCCAGCACGTACTCGACGCATTGGCGGCGGGCGCATTCGGCTATATCCCGAAATCACTCGAGCCGACAGCGATGGTCGCCGCCTTCGAGCAGATCCTGAACGGCGGAATTTATGCGCCGACGCTGCTGCTGCTGGAAACGCG
>JAYTRP010000724.1:0-2678 GCA_043746145.1 Hyphomicrobiales bacterium
GCCGCTGCGCGCGGGCGGCCTCAATGTCGCCGCGCCGGTTGACTTGAAACCGTGGCTTCTCATGGCCGCGCTGCTCGGCTTCCTCGTCGATGCGCTAGTGAGTCTTTGGCTAGGCCGGCCTTCGTTCACGCTGCGGCGCGCAACGCCTTTCCTCGCCTTGCTGCTTCTGCTGCACGGCGCTCCCCGCGCCGACGCGGAAGGGATTACCGACATCCAGGCGGCGACGCAGACCCGACTAGCCTATGTGCTCAGCGGCGATGCCGAGGTCGACGAGACGTCACGTCTCGGCCTGGACAAGCTGACCCGGACGCTGAACCAACGAACCTCCGCCGCATTCGCCGACCCGGTTGCGCTTGACCCCGCCAAGGACGAACTGGCGTTCTATCCCCTGATCTACTGGCCCGTGGTGGCGGGCCGCGCGCAGCCGCCCTCCGCGGCGGTAGCCCATATCGCCGCGTTTATGAAAAACGGCGGCACGGTGATTTTCGACACGCGCGATGCGCTGACCTCGCGCCCTGGCGCGCCGCCCACCCCCGAGCAACTCTGGCTGAGCCAATTACTGTCAGGCGTCGACGTGCCGGAACTGGAGCCCGTGCCGGCTGACCACGTCGTGACAAAGACCTTTTACCTCATCGACGGTTTCGTCGGCCGCACCGATATGGGGCAGACTTGGATCGAAGCATTGCCGCCCGTCGATCCCAATGATCGCGCGAACCGCCCGGCTCGCGCCGGAGATAGCGTCTCGCCGGTGATCATCTCGGCGAACGATCTCGCCGGCGCTTGGGCAGTGACGGAGACGGGGGCGCCGCTGCATCCGTTAATTCCTGGCGGCCCCCGCCAGCGGGAAATGGCGCTGCGCGGCGGCGTGAATTTGGTGATGTACGCCCTGACCGGCAACTACAAGGCCGATCAGGTGCACGCGAAGGACCTGCTGGAAAGGCTGGCGCATTGAACGATTGGTCGATCGCATACTCGCCGACGTGGCCGCTGTCTGTTCTGATCGCGCTCGGCGTCGTCGCTGTGATTGTCGTTGCGCTGACCGCGTGGTCGCGGCCACGGGCGGCTTTCGCGCGCGGACTGGTGGCGGTGCTGCTGCTGGCGGGTCTGTTGGACCCCTCGCTGCAGCGAGAGGATCGGCGTCCGCTGAAAGACGTCGTCGCAGTTGTGGTTGATCGGTCCGGCTCCAACCGGATCGGCGATCGCGCGCGACAGACGGACGCCGCGCGGGCCGAGGTCGCCAAGAGTCTCGCCGCGCTGGACAATGTCGAGGCGCATTTCGTCGACACGCCGCGTGACGATCCCGACAACCAGGGCACACAAACCTTTGCGAGCTTGCGTCAGGCTTTCGCCGACACGCCGCCGGAGCGGGTCGGCGGCGCCATCATCATCACCGACGGCGTGGCGCATGATTTGCCCGCTAATGCTGCGGCGCTCGGTTTCCGCGCTCCGCTGCACGTGCTGGTCACGGGTCATGCGGGCGAGCGCGACCGGAGGCTCGAACTCGTTGAAGCGCCGCGGTTCGGCATTGTTGGTAAAGGTCAGACGATCGTCGCGCGCGTGCTCGACAGCGACGATCACGGCGAACCCGCCGTGGTGATTGTGCGCCGCGACGGCCAGCCGGTCGCCACGCTTAGCGCGCATATTGGCGAGACGCTGCAAATCCCGGCGCCGATCGAGCATGCCGGAGACAATATCTTCGAACTCGAGGTTGCGCCGCTGCCTGGCGAACTCACCGCCATCAACAACAAGGCGGTGGTGACGATCGACGGCGTGCGCGACAAGTTGCGCGTGCTGTTGGTTTCCGGCGAGCCGCACCCGGGCGAGCGCATGTGGCGCAACTTGCTGAAGTCGGACGCCAACGTCGATCTCGTGCATTTCACCATTTTGCGCCCGCCGGAGAAGACCACCGACGGCACGCCGATCAACGAACTATCGCTGATAGCCTTTCCCGTCGCCGATCTGTTTGGTCGCAAGATCAAGGATTTCGACCTGATCATTTTCGATCGCTACTCCAGTCAGGCGATTCTGCCGCAGGTCTATCTCGACAATATCGTGCGCTTCGTGCGCGGCGGCGGCGCGCTGATGCTCGCGGTCGGACCCGAATATGGAACGCCCGAGGGGCTCTACAACACGCCAATCGGCGATATCGCGCCTGCTCGCCCGACAGGCGCGGATTTCGAGGGCGCCTTCAAGGTGGAGATTTCCCCGGAAGGCGCCAAGCATCCCGTGACGCGAGGGCTGGCCGGCGGCGACGCGACCCCCCCGACATGGGGGCGATGGTATCGCTCGATCGGCGCGCGCGCCGTATCCGGCGTGACGGTGCTGCAAGGAGACGAGGCGGCGCCGCTGCTGTCGCTCGCGCGCGTCGACAAAGGCCGCGTCGCGCTGTTGCTCAGCGATCAGATCTGGCTTTGGGCGCGCGGCTACGATGGCGGTGGGCCCTATCTCGACCTGCTGCGGCGCACCGCGCATTGGTTGATGAAGGAGCCGGAGCTGGAAGAAGAGGCGCTTCGGGCCAAGGCTCGCGGCGGCGATCTCACCATCGAGCGGCAGAGTCTTAAGGACGGCATTCCGCCGGTGACGCTGACGGGGCCAGACGGGCAGACGCGCACGCTGACACTCGCTCGCGCCGAGCCGGGGCTAGCGCGGGCCACCATCGCTGTCGACCAGAACGGACT
>JAYTRP010000725.1:0-8386 GCA_043746145.1 Hyphomicrobiales bacterium
CGCCGTCACCTTCACCAACAAGGCGGCGCGGGAAATGCGCGAGCGGATCGGCGCGCTAACGGGCGCGCCAGACGGCCTGCCCTGGATGGGGACATTCCATTCGATCGGCGTCAAGATATTGCGTCGTCACGCCGAACTGGTCGGTCTGAAGCCAAATTTCACCATTCTCGACACCGACGATCAGCTTCGGCTGCTCAAGCAGATCATCAAAGCCGAAAATATCGACGAGAAGCGCTGGCCCGCGCGGGCGCTCGCCTCCGAGATCGACAATTGGAAGAACCGGGGACTTTCGCCAGGAGATCTCACGGCGCGCGACGCCGCCGGTTTCGCCAATGGCGCCGGACCGGCTCTCTACAGGGCCTATCAAGCGCGGCTGAAAACGTTGAACGCGGTCGATTTCGGCGATCTGCTGCTGGAAACCCTGCGTCTTTTCCGGGAGCACGACGACGTTCTCGAGCATTATCAGGATCGCTTGCGCTACATCCTGGTCGACGAATACCAGGATACGAACGTTGTTCAGTATCTTTGGCTGCGCCTGCTCGCGCGAAAGCGGCGCAATCTCTGCTGCGTCGGCGACGACGATCAGTCGATCTACGGTTGGCGCGGCGCCGAGGTGGAGAACATCCTGGGGTTCGAGCGCGATTTTCCTGACGCGATCGTGGTGCGGCTAGAGCGTAACTATCGTTCGACCGGCCACATCCTCGCCGTCGCCGCCGGCCTGATCGCGCATAACCGAAACCGCTTGGGCAAGACCCTGTTCACTCCGGCCGCGCCGGGCGACAAGCCCAGCGTCCGTGGCGTGCACGATAGTCGCGAGGAAGCCCGCGAGATCGGCGATGAGATCGAGCAGGCGCAGCGAGCCGGCGTATCGCTCGCCGAAATGGCGTTCCTGGTGCGCGCCTCGTTCCAGATGCGCGAATTTGAAGAGCGATTCATCGAGATCGGCGTGCCCTATCGGGTGATCGGGGGGCCGCGGTTCTACGAGCGGGCGGAAATCCGCGACGCGCTCGCCTATCTCAGGGTCGTCGCGCAGCCCGACGACGATCTCGCCTTCGAGCGCATTTACAATACGCCGCGCCGTGGGCTGGGCGAGGCGACGCTCGCCCTGCTGCATACTCAGGGCCGCGCCGCCTCCGTGCCGCTGATTCACGCGACGCGCACGATGATCGAAACCGACGAACTCAAGGCTCGGCCGCGCCAGATCCTGCGCGCCCTGCTCGGCGATTTCGATCGCTGGCGCGCGCGCGCCGAGACGACCACTCCTGAGGATCTCGCCCAGACGATCATGGAGGAGAGCGGTCTCATCGACATGTGGAAGGCGGAGCGGACGCCGGATGCACAAGGGCGGCTTGAGAACCTGAAAGAACTTGCGCGATCGATGGGTGAATTTCCGAGCCTCGAATCGTTCCTCGAGCATGTGGCTCTGGTCACCGACGTCGGGAACGCAGATTCAGGGCCGCGGGTCTCGATCATGACCATGCACGGGGCGAAAGGCCTCGAATTTGAACATGTCTTCCTTCCCGGGTGGGAGGAGGGCCTGTTTCCGCATCAGCGCTCGCTCGACGACAATGGCTTGGCCGGCCTCGAGGAGGAGCGGCGTCTCGCTTATGTCGGGGTCACGCGGGCGCGCCAAAAGGTTGCAATCTATTTCGCGGCCAACCGCCAAGTGCGCGGACTTTGGCAATCCAGCGCACCGTCTCGCTTTATCGACGAATTGCCGGAAGATCACGTCGACGTCGTTGAAGCCGCCGATTCCTCGCCTCGCGGGTTTGGATCGCGGTTCGATCAGGTTGTGTTTGCTGGCTCCGGCTATGAGACGCCGGGGTGGCGACGTGCGCGCGAGCAAACCAGCCAAAACTCTTATACCCGCCCGTCGCCGCCGCGAGTGCTTGAGGGGCGCGCCCTCTCGCTGGAAACCGAGACGCCCGCCTATCGCAAAGGCGATCGGGTTTTCCACCTTAAATTTGGTCCCGGGCTCGTCCACGCCGTGGACGGCGCCAAGTTGGTTGTCGACTTCGACAAGTCCGGCCGAAAGATGGTGATCGACAGTTTCGTCAGCCGCGCTTGATGCGGTTGGGGCTAGCGTGCTCGCTCCACAACGGCGGCTTCTACGATTTCGCTCAGACGGTCGGCCCGCTGCTTTGCCTCCATCGCGCGCTCCCGCGTCTCCTCGGCGGTGACGAGGGCAAGCTTTAGCCCGGCGTCGATCGCGTCGACGTAAGCGAACGTGGCCCTTGCGCTAGCCGCGGAGTCGCAAGCGTCACGCGCCATATCGTCGCTCACGCGCAGCCGCGCCCGCGCGGCCTTGAACGTGCTCTCCGCGAGTTCGTCCGCCTGGGCGACGCCAAACCGAAGCACGCTGATCGCTTCCGCCGCGGCGTGACCGGCCTGCTTCATGGCGCCGGCTTGTTCGCTGAGCCGACGCGCGGCGCGCGCGGTCTGCTGCGCCACCAATTTGAATTCTTGCGCCACCGGCGAGAGCTCGCCCGCGGTCGGCTTTGCCCGCGCCGACTCGATGGCGGCGTTGAGCGCGGCGAGATGCGTCTGGCTGGCGAGATTCTCGATCATCGTGACGATCTCGCCGATCTCGCTCGCCCTTGTGACCAATCCGACGATCAGACGCTCGGTCTCCTCGGTCTTGTGGCGGGCGTCCGCGACAATCTTGCGGGTCGACAGGATCATCTCTTCCGCTTCTCTCAGCGAGGAGTTCAGCGCGCGGGAAGCCGCATCCGCTTTTTGTCCCGCCTCGAGCGCCGTGCGCGCTACCATTAACGCCGAGGCGGCCCTTGCAGCGCACTCGGTTAGCACGCTTGCAAGCTTTTCCGAGCCCGACGCGATGCGCACCAGCGCCGCAACGACAGGGGCGACCGCCTTCGTGGGCGCCGCACGTCGTCGCGCCAACTCATCACGCGCGCTGCTTGCTCTCCCCTGCAGCAAGGGCATGGCCCGGCGCGCGGCGACCGCCGCCATAGCTGCCGATCCCAGGCCAAGCGTCGCCGCGCCCGCTGGCCAGATCCAGCCGTGTTGGACGGCGTGAAGAACTGCGGCGAGCGGCAGAGCCGCAGCGGCTATTAGCCACAACACGCGCGCCCCCGGAGCTTCCGGCAGAATTCCCGGCGCACTCAAAATTGCCATCCAAAAGTCCTTCAACTTTATGGTAATGAAAGACGCTCTAATTTCAATATCTTGGCAGACCGCGAGCTAAGTTTGAGTTAAGTTGACTTCCCCAAGGGCGCTTACCGCTAGATACACTTCTTTTAAGTGCGTTTGGCTTCGTCCTGCGTTTGCGCCTCGGGGATTGTCACGCGAGAACTTTGCGTTCGCCCGCGGATCGAAGGAACGTCATGCGGAATGAACCGCCGCCCAAGCCCTCCGGTTCAGACGATGGGCAGCCGCCCCTGTACGACCTCATCGAGTTGTTCTATTTCGCGTATCGTCAGTTCGTCGCCGACGCTGATCGACTGCTGGAGGTCTACGGATTCGGACGAGCGCATCATCGCGTGCTGCACTTCGTGAGCCGGCATCCCGGTTTAACGATCGCCGCTCTGCTGGACATCCTCGCGATCACCAAGCAAAGTCTCAACCGTGTTTTGAAAGAGTTGATCGCTCAGTCGTTCATTGAGGTGCGGGAGGGCGCTGAGGATCGGCGGCATCGTCAGCTCTATGTGACGAGGGATGGGGAAAGGCTGGCGCACGACCTTGCGCGAGCGCAAACGCGCCGCTTCGCTTTTGCGATGCGCAGTCTGGGACCCGAGGGTAAGGCGCGGGCGGCCGAGTTCCTGTTGGCGATGATCGACCCGGAGGATCGCCAGCGGATTAAAGATCTGATCAGTTCGCCGCCGCATTCCCGGCGCGTCGGCGCTACGGAATGAGCCTGATGACGACGCCGATCGAATTGCCCGATGACGCCCCCCACGTTCTCGTCGTCGACGACGACCGTAGGCTGCGGGCGCTGTTGGCGACGTTCCTGGGGAGACATGGCTATCGCGTCACCGTCGCCGCCTCGGCGGCTGAAGCGCGCAGCTTTCTCGAAAGCCTGGCGTTCGAGATCATCGTGCTCGACGTCATGATGCCGGGCGAAAACGGGCTGACTTTCGCCGAGCGGCTCCGAGAGACCTCGGATATTCCGATTCTCATGCTGACTGCGCGCACCGATACGCCCGATCGCGTGCGCGGACTTGAGGCGGGGGTCGACGATTATCTTGGCAAGCCCTACGAGCCCAAAGAGCTGCTGTTGCGCGTCGCCTCGATTTTGCGCCGGGCGCGGAGCGCTCCACCCAGGCTGGACGAGGCTACGCTGCGGTTCGGGCCTTTCCAGTTTTTCACCGAACGGGGAGAATTGCGCCGCGGCGAGGAGATCATCCGATTGACCGAACGTGAGCGCGAGATCCTGCGCATGCTCGGCGCGACCCCGGGCGCCAGCGTGTCGCGCGAAATGCTCGCCGGCTCCGGCGCTTCCGCTCAAGAGAAAACGATCGCGCAAGAGCGAACGATCGACGTGCAGATCAACCGGCTGCGGCGCAAGATCGAACGCGATCCCGCCAACCCGATGTTCCTGCAAACCGCCCGCGGCGCCGGCTACAAGCTGGTTGTCGATCCTTGACGGCCGTCACCCAATTTCCCCGCGTTCGCAGCGTCTTCAGCGTTGGCCGCTCGCTCTACAAAAGTAGCGCCCGGTCGATCGCCAACGTGCTGCCGAAGGGGCTCTATGCACGTTCGCTGCTGATCGTGATCCTGCCGATGGTGCTGCTGCAGACTGGCGTCGCCTACCTTTTCATGCAGCGACATTGGGACTTGGTGACTCACAGGCTTTCGGCGGCGGTCGCGCGCGACGTCGGCGCGACGACCGAGCTTTACCGCATGCTGCCGCTTGGCGCCGACGACAAGCGTCTGCGCGAGATCGCCGCCGAGCGCTTCCTGATGACGGTGGAATTGATGCCGCCGCAGCCATTGCCGCCGCGCATGCCGCGACGGTTCTTTGATGTGCTCGATCCGCTGACGCGCGCGCTGCCCAGCGAAATCGCCGTGCAGGTGAAGGCGCCGTTCTGGGTCGATACGGTCGGGCGCTCCGGGCTGATGGAGATCCGGGTCGACTTGGGCTTTGGCGTGCTGCGGTTCGTTACGCGCCGCACGCTCGCCTATGACGCGAATGTGCATATCTTCATTTTCTGGATGTTGGGCGCCTCGGTGCTGCTGATCGCCGTGGCGATCCTTTTCCTGCGAAACCAGATCCGCCCGATCCTTCGCCTGGTGACCGCCGCGGAGAATTTCGGCAAAGGGCGCGAGGACGATTTCCAGCCACGCGGCGCGCGCGAGGTGCGGCAGGCCGGCTACGCCTTCCTGGAGATGAAGCGTCGCATAGAGCGCGCCAACGAGCAACGCACCGCCATGCTGAGCGGGGTCAGCCACGATCTCAGAACCATTCTCACAAGGTTCAACCTGTCCTTGGCCATGATGGAGAACGCGGACGAGGCCGAGCCGATGCAGCGGGATCTCGAAGAGATGCAGCGCATGCTCGAGGGCTATATCGCCTTCGCGCGCGGCGATACGGGCGAGTCGGTGGCGGCGACCGACCTGCGCGGCGTCCTCGAGGAACTGCGCCTCGATGCGGAGCGCCATAGCCGGAAAGTCGTTCTGGAAGTGAAGGGCGATCTCACCGTGAAAATCCGTCCGCTCGGCATGAAGCGGTGCGTTGGCAATTTGATCGGCAACGCGATGCGTTACGGCAACCGGGTCAGCGTGACCGCCATTCGGGAGCAGCGCTTCGTCTATGTGCATGTCGACGACGACGGTCCGGGAATTGCGCTGGAATACCGCGAGGACGTGTTCCGCCCGTTCGTGCGGCTCGACGAGGCGCGCAACCAGGACGAGAGCGGGTCCGGCCTGGGGCTGTCAATCGCCCGCGATATCGCGCGCTCGCACGGCGGTGAAATCCAGCTTGGCGCGAGCGCGTTAGGCGGGCTCAGGGCGAGCTTACGAATTCCAGTTTGAACGGCGGGCCACCAACCGCTCCAGTCAGACAGTCGCGACCCGGTAGAGTGTACACCCTCTCTCGGCGGACCCAAGCGGCGTGATCGTGAGGCCCGGCGGCGCAGGCCTCGCCGCCGCCGCGGGGGAGCTATGAAATGTGACCGTCGCCGTCGCCGGCCAGGGAACGAAGCGCCATACCGGCAGCGTTGCGGGCTCGATCCGCTGCGTCGCCGAATCGACCAGCGCGCTAACCGTCTCGTCTCGAACCGAGATTGCCCGGCGCCTCCCCTTTGCCGGCCGCGCGGTCCAGCTCAGCTCTTGACCCCCGTGGACGGCGCAGGCGTTTTAGCGTCGACGGCGCCGGTCGCCGGCGGCGCGTCGTTGGCCTCGGGCAAAGGCGTTTGCGTCTTGAATTCGGCCAGCGCCTTGGTTGCGGCGGCAAGGCCCTTGCCGTCCAAGCGATTGGCGACTTCGTCACGCTTGTGCGCGGCGTCGCCGTCGCCTTGCTGCGCCGCGAGCGAGAACCACATCCAAGCCTGCGGCAGATCGAGGGGAGCGCCGAGCCCGCGTCCATACAGGACGCCCAGATTGAATTGGCTGTCGCGAACCCCGAGCGTGGCGGCGCGCCGGAACCAGTTAGCCGCCTCGGTATAGTCAGGCTTGCCCGCGCCGCCGTCCTGCGCGTCGAGCACGGCGAGATTGTGCATCGCACGCGCATTGCCTGCGTTCGCCGCCTTGCCATACCAGCCGCGCGCGATGCCGAGATCACGGGTGACGCCAACGCCCTTTTCGTAGAGCGCGCCGAGCCGGTATTGTGCGAACGGCGAACCCTTGTTCGCTGCGAGTTCCAACCAGCGCACGGCGATCTTCATGTCACGCGGTACGCTGCGCCCTTCGACGTAGCGCAACGCAATCTCGATTTGCGATCCGAGGTCGCCCTTTACGGCGCTATCGCGCAAGCCGGTGGGAATCCCCGAGGGCAAAGCCGCGACCAGATCCGCGGGGGGCGGCGTACCGACGCCCGCAGCCGTTGGGCGAGGAGCCACCGGCGCAGCGGCGGGAGGAATCGGCGCCTCGATCACCTTGGGTGCCGTCGGGATTGCGCCGGTCGGGGTCGGATCGAGCGCGGCTGATGCAGCGTCCGGCATCGCTGGCGCCGGCATCTCGGCCACCGGCGTTTCGCCCGGAGTCGCGATTTCCGACTTCTGCAACGAAGGGTGTTTGCCGCCACGGTATTCCGACACTACCGCCAGCGTCGTCAGCGCCGCCAGCAGACCGGCGCCGCCCAGTAATAACGGGCGCCGGTAATGGCTTACAGCCGATTGCGCGCTTTGCAGAACTGAAGCCGAACTGGCCTTGAGATCGCGCGAATGCGATCCGGAATTGTCCTCGCGACGCGATGATTCCTCGAGCGCGGCGTTGGCGGCGCGGCGCGCGGCCGCGATATGCGCATTAATGGCGGCATGTTTTGGCGCGGTGTTCTGGGCCGGCTCGGCCGCGGGCTCGCGACGCGCGGGGATTGTGCCTGGACGCGGGAATTCCGCCCGGGCGCGATCCGACATGCGGTCGGGCTCGCGATCGGGAATGTCGCGCATTCGGGGCGCGGCGCTCGCAGGCAGTGTCGGCGAAGCAAAGGACGACGAGGCGAAAGTCGGCGAAGCGGGGGTTGGCGAGGCGGCGGGAGCCTGGGGCCCAGCGTCGCTCGTCAACTCCCCTTCGATGCGGTGCAACCGCTCGCCCAGATGTTCGAGCGTCGTCTGGACGCTGACGAAGCGGGCCTCCATGCGTCGGTCGAACTTGGCGTGCTCGAGCTGAAAATCGGCCGCGTCGGCTGCGCCGCGCGACGTCGTCGCCGCGTCGAACTGGCGGCGCATGGCCTCCAGCTCGTCCATCAGCTCGGTCAGCGTCCTGTCGAGATTGCCTTGCGAAGACTTGACGACGCCGAGTGCGTCGAGCCGACCGTGGATCTCGGAAATTTGGTTGACGAGCGTATTGGCGTCAATCGCCCCGATTTTCTGTTCGAGGCGCTTGGCGATCATGTCGACCGCACGTTCAACCAGGCTCAGGTCGATCTGCGGATCGCTTCGCTCGTCGATCCTGTCGCGCAGCGAACGCAGCGCGGCTTCGATCGGACGCATGTCGGTCGTGGGCGCCTGGTCGAACTTTTCGCTCATTTCGCGCAAGGCGAATTCGAGCTGCAGCATGTCCGCCGATGGGCTCGAGACGGCGTCGACCTTCTGAGCGATATGGTCGAGACGCCGCTCGATCGGACTGAAGTCCACTACGGGCGATGCGGCGCGGGCGGCGATCTGGTCGCCGAGATCTTGCAGCAGGCGCTCGAACGGCGCGGTGTCGACTTGGGCTACGCCGTGCTGCACCCGCGCGGAAAGGTCCTCGATGGCGCCGACTAGCGCAC
>JAYTRP010000726.1:0-2669 GCA_043746145.1 Hyphomicrobiales bacterium
ATTTCGAAAGCTTCGACCCACAAGGCGAGCATAGCAAGCAACTCGCCGAATCACTCGCCAGGGCGCGCCCCCGCTTCGGAGCCCGAAACGCTCAGAGGGTAACACGATTTCCGAACTGTCTTGATCCTGCGGAAGCTCCCGAGGAGATCGCGTGTCGGATGGCCGAGATGCGCGATGTCTGGCAAGAAATGGTACCGCTTGTCGGCGCGCCGCACGGCCCTGGCCTTATGCAACATGCACATCTCGCCTACGTGGCGGCGTTGGCCCCCCGTCTTAGGGAGAAGGCGACGCTGGAAAGGCTGTTTGCATGGTTGAAGCCCGCCGGTCAGCGTGCGCTGGTGTCTGGCGCCGATAGGGCCATCGAAGCCATCCTGGCGCCGTGGAGAGAAGCCGATCCACCGGAAGTGCTACAGAATTACCTGCTCGACCGTTTAATAAACGCCTATGGTGACCCCCGGGTGAGGGTTGGCGAAGTGTGGCCTGGCGTTCATGAACAGCTTCGGCATATTGTCTATCGTTGGCTGACAGGCAAGCACATCAAATTTTTCCTCGATGTGGTCTCGGCAGTGGAGACGAGCCACATGTGGGAGCCTCGCCGGGAATTCTGGGAACGGCTTTTCAATGACAAGCGCATTACCGACGCAAGCGTAGCCTTGAGCCCTGCCGCTGAACAAATGGCAAGGAAGCTTTCGCGCGAGGATCCGGGAACTCGGTTCCTGACTTTCTACAAGCAAACGGCGGGGGGCTCGCGGCGGGACACGTCCCTCCTGGTCATGCAGATCGACGACAAAATTGTAGTCGAGGGATCGCACAATTATAAAGTTCACATTTTCCCTTCTCGCCACAAAACGCCGCCAAGACTTCGCCAAGGCGAATATGATTGCGAAAGTATCCGTCTATCCCTGGTCGAGGACCACAAGCGCGTCCACGACGCCGCCGGCCATTGGCGGTCGTGGGTGCAAGAACGCATATGAGCCCCGCACATGTTCACCATCAGCTACGATGACGCATGTATCACGCTGCGCATAGCGCCGGATCGGCGCAACTTCGTGGCCCGCTGGCTCAAGCCAGCGCAAGAACGCGATCTCTCAAGGCCAACTTCCGAGGACCGCGAATTGATCTTCGCGCTTGCCGACCTGCGTGCCCAAGCGCAGAGCCGACCGGACGACCTTAAAGTCGAATCCGATCGCATCGAACTGACGCACGCCCTCGCCGCCTCCCTGCCGGCCTCTGCCGCTGAAACCCTGGGCTTGCCGCCGCTTGTCGATCTCACTCTGCACACGGATGTCGAGGGCGTGCCGGGTCAGTCGAATTTTCGGCTGCACACCGAGTGGCGGCGCGGCGGCCAACGGCACTTTCCCAAAAGGATAGGAGGGCTTCTGGAGACCGCCGACGGCTTACGCCGACTGCCGCGCTGGATGGCGGAGGCGCTCGATGCAGCCCATGCTATGCGCGGCGGCGAGTTGGTTGAGCATTGGGCTGCCTTGGCTCGCTTTCGGCAGGCACTCGACCCCGGCGTTGCGGTCGATCCGACGCGAGCCGAGGGGCGGCTGTCCATGACGGACTTCCTAAGCGGCCTTAAAGTGCGCGTCGCCGACCGGTTTTCCATCGCGCCCAACGAGAAGGGCGACGACTTCGAGGCGCTTCCGTTCTCACAGGACGGGTTCGCCGAGGAGCCGGGTGCAGCGCCAACCGAGGCCCAAGCGGAATTGCGGGGTGCAAATCTCACAACATTTCAGCGTCGATTACGCGAACGGGGAGCGCTGCCAGCGTTCCGTTTGGAATCCGGCAGCTTCCTGGTTATTGAGCCGTCGGCCATGCCCGCGTTGAAGGCGATAGCGCAAGCGCAACATGGCGGGCCACAACAGCGCCGCTCATTTATTTCCAATCCCCGGCGGTTCATTGCAGAGGCTGTTGAAGAGTCGTTGCGCGACACCGGCGGGTTGGACGGCCTGTCGCTGGAGGGAGAGGAAGAGGCGATTGAAGGCGCCTCCGAGCCCTTGTTCGTCGAGACGGCTGAATTTTCTGAGCGTGTCCGCGGCGTCAAGGCGTTTGAAAAGTCACTATTGGGCGTCCAGGCGTCCGGGACGACTTGGCTGCCCGAGGGATATGAATACGCGCTGGCAGACTTGCTGGCTTACGCACCAAGGAATGAAATAGAGGCCGCGCACGAAAGCGTCGGGCAAGCGATGCAGCGGGGCGAACCCACCGTGCCGTTCTCCGGCCTCGATATTCCTGCACGTGAGGAAATGCGCGCGTTGCTCAAGTCTACGCTCGATGCCCGGACCGCCTCGCAAAGCGGTGACGACGTCGCCGATGCGCCATCGAAAACTGTCGCGAAGGTTCTCGTTACGGAGGTGAATTTCGACCAGCTAAAGTGGAGACCTGATTTCCAACGTCGCAACTGCAACGCCACGGATATTGTCCCGACCATCGTCGAGACCCCCTTGAAGCCCCATCAGACTGAAAGCTTCGGCTGGCAAGTCGCCGCCTGGCGCGCCGGGCTTCCGGGCGTGCTCAACGCTGACGAGCAAGGGCTTGGCAAAACGCTCCAGACCCTGACATTTCTCGCATGGCTAAAGACGCATACGACCGATCCACAGGCGAAGGCGCGGGGCCCTCTTCTGATCGTGGCGCCGACGTCGCTGTTGCTGAACTGGGAACAGGAA
>JAYTRP010000727.1:0-8368 GCA_043746145.1 Hyphomicrobiales bacterium
CTCCAGCGAGACGAATTGGTCGCCGTCGCGCGTCATCAGCACTTTGAACTTGCCCTCAGCCTCAATCTTTTTCTTCAATTCGCTGGCGAAATTGAACACGACGGTTTTTTCGATTGTGCCCTTGAGGCCATAGGCGCCGCCGTCGATTCCCCCATGGCCGGGGTCAAGCACGATCACCGGCGGGCCAGCCGCCGCCGCCGCGGGCTCCGGCGCCGCGACGGCGGTCGCAGTGGGCGGCGCATGCTCCCGAGCAGCGGCCGCGAACGCTTCCTTTGGGCAAGCCTTGAGTTCAATAGTCAGGCGCGAGGCCTTCTCGCCGGGGGCGATAGGGCGGGTGTCGACCCGGACAACGCACGAGGGCCGTGCGACTTCGATCACCACGCGCGACTTGCCGGGCCCAAACAGGCCGAAGCGGAATGCCTTGATCAGCGAACCCGTGTGCGCGGCGGCGGCGCGGCCGACCGAGGGGTCGATCTGGAAATTTACTTCGGCGAAATCCACGAGAATTCGGTCAGGATCGACAATCTCGCGAGCCCGCGCTTCGACCGGGGCGGAAAGATCAAACGTCAGCCGAGCGCTTTCCCCTTCGTCGCGCAGGTGAGCAGCGACCGCGACCGGCGGCGCAACTTCTGCACGCGCGTCCGCCGCGCCGAGCCACGCTGCAAGCCCGACCAACATGAACCGCCAATGCTTCGCCCTATCCGTCATCCCCGCTCCCGCGCGCCTTTTTACCATCTAAGCCTGCGCGGCGTTAACGAAATCCTGCGCGGTCCACAGCGCGCCGTGACTTCGCAATAGGCTAGAGGCCGCGCGAGAGGTTCTGCTGGTGGAAGCCGTAGCGGCCGTGGGCGCAGCAAGCGGCGCCGGTCGTTCCAAGCGCGGCCGCCATCGCGAGCGCAGCAAAGCAACCAAGATGGTGTGACGCGGTTCTAAATCGCCAAGAGCTGTTGTCTGCCCCTTAAATCGCTTCGCTGTGCTCGCGATACGGGACCGCTATGGCTAACCCGTCGAGCGCTAGGCATGGCCAAGGCGATCCATGCCCGCCACGCCTCCCTTACGCTGTGGCGATATACTCCCGCAGCGCTTCCCGTTCGGTATTCAGCGCATCGACATGACGCTTGACGATGTCGCCGATCGATACAATGCCGACAAGCCGGTCGTTTTCCACCACGGGAACATGGCGGAAGCGGCCGTCGGTCATGGTTCGCATGACTTCGTCGATTGAAGCGTCCTCGCCGATCGTCGAGACCCGGGCGGTCATATGGAGGGATACGGGATCGGACAGCGCTTCCGCGCCGCCCTGCCCGATCGCGCGCACGATATCGCGCTCGGATAATATGCCTAAAACCTTGCCCGCGGCGTCAGCGACGACGACGGCGCCAACCCGTCGAGAACCCAACTGCTCCGCGGCTTCCCGCATCGTCCGGTGCGGCGGTGTCGTCAAGACGTCGCGGCCCTTCTCTTTCAATATGCGCGCAATGGTCATCGCGGCCTCCTTTGTCACGGCTTTTTCTACAAGCCAACGTGTCAACAACATGCGCCTGTCCACCGCGTCGGGCAAGCGCCGATGCGGGTTCCCCGCCACGGCGGCTTGAGTTAAGTTTCGGTCCCTTTAATTTGCAAAGTTATCGCATGACGAAAAGCATTCTCATCACCGGCGGCTCACGGGGCATCGGCCGCGCGGCGGCGATCGCAGCCGCGCAGCGGGGCTGGGCGGTCGGCGTGAATTACGCGACCGACGAGCGCAGCGCGCAGGAGGTTGTCGAGGCCATCGCGCAAAGCGGCGGCCGCGCGGTGGCGCTGCGCGGCGATGTCTCGGTCGAGAGCGATGTGATCGAAATGTTCGATGGCGCCGCTCGGGCTCTTGGCCCGCTGAGCGGCGTGGTCGCCAATGCGGGCGTCATCGCGCCGACAGCCAAGCTCGTCGACATGACAGTCGAGCGGATGCGGCACGTGGTCGACATCAATCTGCTTGGCGCTTTGTTGACGGCGAGGGAGGCTGCGCGCCGTCTTTCCAAGAGCCTCGGCGGTTCTGGCGGCGCGATCGTGATGGTCTCATCGGCAGCGGCGCGGCTCGGTTCGCCCAACCTTTACATCGACTATGCGAGCGCAAAGGGCGGCGTCGACACGCTCACGCGCGGATTGGCGCTGGAACTCGCCTCCGAGGGAGTCCGGGTCAATGGCGTCCGGCCGGGTCTGATCGACACCGACATTCACGCCAGCGGCGGTGAGCCCGACCGCGCTTTCACACTCGGTTCAACAACCCCGCTCGGGCGGCCGGGTCGGCCCGAGGAGGTCGCGGAGGCGATAGTCTGGTTGCTAGACGAGGCCACGGCATCCTATGTGACCGGCGCGATTCTCGACGTGTCCGGCGGCCGCTAATGAGACCTTAGACCCAGGCGGCATGCACGAAAATTATGATGTCGATGAGCATACCCGCGCCCCATACAGCCGTACGGAAAGGTGCGCGGTCGGTTATGTAGAAGGCCATGTGAGCCAAGCGCAGGAGGATGAAGATCGCCGCGAGCCAGTTCACCGTCGTGCTCGCGCCGATGACGACGTGCGAAATGATGACCGCCGCCGCGAAAAAAGGAAACGCTTCGAGCGCGTTCAGGTGAGCGCCGTAGGCCCGCGCGGGCGTGCCTTCAAGATTAGCAACCGATTTGCGCGGTAGACGCTGATCGACATGGCTCGTCGAAAACGCCAATGGCGCGTAAGGCAGTAGCGCAGCGATCAGCACACACCAGAAAGCAAAAGTCATAGAATCCCCCGGAAGCCAAGAACCGGTGGAGCTATAGCGGCTCCCCCTTCGCGACGATAGGATCGCGCCGACCTTTGCTGGGGAATTTCGCATGCGATCTCGACTTGCTGTTGCCTCCGCCGCGCTCGCGCTGGCAATTTCGGCCGTATGCGCTCAGGATTCGGCGACTCATCCCGCTTATTGGGGCAGCCCTTCGGTGGATGGCGGCAAGTGCTGCCGCTCGTTAGACGAAGTGCGCGGAAACATCGATCGCATCGACCGCGAAATTCTCGCCGCCATGGCCGAGCGCGGAAAATACGTCGCCGAAGCGGGGCGGTTCAAGGCAGACCCAGCAGCCGTGAGCGCGCCCGCGCGCGTCGAGGCGATCATCGCGCGGGTGAAAGTGATCGCCGCTGAAGATGGCCTCGCTCCCGATGTCGCCGAGCGCAGTTATCGCGCCATGATCGCCGGCTTCGAGGATTTCGAGCGCGCGGAATGGACCAAGCGCAACTTGTCTCCAAAGCCATAAGACGCTTGCCTACCGGCTGCGCGCGCGTCATGAAATGGCCACGGCTTTTGGCGACAGCGGACGCTAGCGCAACGCGCAAGCAGGTAACGGAGATGGCTATGATTTGGACAAAGGCGATCGGCTTCGCGCTGGCGCTTGGGTTGGTTCCGGTCGCTGGGGCGACGGCGGACGAATTCAGCCCGGCGCAGAAACAGGAGCTCGGCGGTTTCATCAAGGATTATCTCGTTCAGCACCCTGACGTGCTGCGCGCGGCGATCGAGGCGCTCGACAAGCGCGATAAGGAAGTGGCCGCGCTCGATCGGCAGAAGGCCGTCACCGATCAGGCTGGCCCGCTGTTCAGCTCGAATTTCCAGGCCAATGTGGGCAATCCCACCGGCTCGGCGACGCTGGTCGAGTTCTTCGACTACAATTGCCACTATTGCAAAGGCGCTCTGGCCGACATGGCCAAGCTAATGAAGGAAGATCCTAATCTTCATCTGGTGCTGAAAGACTTCCCCGTTCTCGGGCCCGGCTCGGTCGAGGCCGCGCGCGTCGCTTCCGCCGTCCGCAATCAAATGCCCGGCGACCGTTTTTGGGCTTTCCACAACAAGTTGCTCCTGACGCATGGGCCGATCGGCAAGGCCGAAGCCCTGGCGGTCGCCAAGGAGCTCGGTCTCGACATGGACAAGCTCGCCAAGGACATGCAGAGCCCGGAGATCAATACCGGGCTGCAGGAAGTGATGCAGATGGCCGACGCTTTGCAGATCAACGGCACGCCGAGTTTCGTGGTCGGCAACGAAGTCGTGGTCGGCGCCGTCGGTTATGACCAGCTCAAATCGAAGATCGACGACGTTCACAAATGCGGTCACGCCGTTTGCTGACCTGACACAAGTCGCGGCGTCCGCTAAACGAGCGGGCGCGTCGGCGGCCGCCGGCGTCTAGTTTCGCGCCCAGAGAGCCCGCCGTGAGTTTCCTTCAAGCCATCATCATGGCCCTTATACAGGGCGTGACTGAACTGTTCCCCATCAGCAGCCTCGGCCATGCCGTGATCTTTCCCCGCCTCGTCGGCTGGGGCGACCTGATCCACAATCCCGACTTCCTGCCCTATCTCGTGGTGATGCACCTCGGAACGGCGGTCGCGCTGTTTCTCTACTTCTGGCGTGACTGGTTGGCGTTTTTTACCTCACTGGTGAATCCGAACGGTCCGCGCGGATTGGCTGATCGGCGAATTCTAACGTTGGTCGTGCTCGCCACGATCCCCGCCGTCGTCGTTGGCTTCGTGCTGCACAAGCCTCTCGAGGCCGCCTTCAGCGCGCCCTCGATCGTCGCCTTCGCCCTGATCCTCAACGGCGCGCTTCTCTACTTCTGCGATCAGATTGCAGGCCGCGGCGTCGGCGTGCTGGACCAGCTCAACTGGAAAGGCGCGCTTGCGATCGGCGTCGCGCAATGTTTCGCGCTCATTCCGGGATTTTCGCGCTCCGGACTGACGATCGCCGCCGGCATCGTCTCCGGCCTGCGACATGAGGATTCCGCGCGCTTCTCGTTTTTGATGGCGACGCCGATCATCCTGGGCGCCACCGTGCTAGAGGCGCCCAAGCTGTTGAGGCAAGGCTCGACGCTCGGAGCCGCCGCGTTGGTTTCGGGCGTCGTCGCTGGAATCATCGCCTATGTCAGCCTCGTCTTGCTCATGCGCTGGTTCAAGTCGCATGAATTTAACGCATTAAAGCCCTTCGCTTATTATTGTGCGATAGCGGGCGTGCTGAGCCTCGTTCTCATGACGATCGTCTAAGGCCCTTGGCGGGCGACAAGGCGCGCCTATATCGGAGGCGTTGCTCCGCAAAATCCTAACACGGGGGTTTTGCAAGGGTGGCCGTCCATGGGGAGCGCCATGTTGATCGAGGCCGTTAAAGTGATGCCTGCAAATCTGTCCGGCACGGATCTCGCGGATCTCGCGCAGGCGGTGCGCCTGCTTGAAGGCGACACCTTCGCCTCACGAGTGACGGGGCTGTTTGGCCATCAGATCGAGGCGTTGGGCCGCGCCCTGCCCTCCAGCGCGCGCAAGGTCATCGCAAGCTCGACTGAGAAGGCGTTACGGGTTGCTCTGAGCGTCGCGGTGAAGTCGCTGGCTCGCCGGCGCCCGGGTAAAGCGTCGAACCGATGGCATAAGGCGGCGGCTGCCGCCTCGGGGGCAATCGGCGGCGCCTTCGGACTCAGCGCCGTCGCGATCGAATTGCCGGTCTCGACAACTATCCTGCTGCGGTCGATTGCGGATATTGCGAGCGAGAACGGCGAGGATCTCTCCAAGCCGGAAACTTCGCTCGCCTGTATCGAGGTTTTCGCACTCGGTGGCCCTGCGCATGACGAAGGCGTTCTGGAGGGCGGCTATTTCGCGGTTCGCGCCGCGCTCGCCCAGTCAGTCAGCGAGGGCGCGCGGTTCCTGTTGCGGCAGGGGCTCGCCAGCGAAACCGCCCCCGTGCTGGTGCGGCTCATCTCGCAGATCGCGGCGCGCTTTGGTGTAGTCGTTACGGAGAAAGTCGCCGCACAGGCGGTTCCGGTGATCGGAGCATTTGGCGGCGCTGCCGTAAATGCAGCCTTTGCCGACCATTTTCAGGCGCTGGCGCGGGGTCACTTCACGGTGCGCCGGCTTGAGCGACAGTACGGACACGACGCGATCAAGTTCGAGTACGAACGCATTCGCGGCGAGCATATTTCCAGAAAATAGGACATTGCCGAAGCAGCGGCGAATGGTACGCCTCTACCCGACAAGTGTGGAGCCGGCCTAACCTCTCCGGCTGCTGCGAAAGTCCAGGAGTCCTTCTCCGGATTTGCGCTACCGTCTCCGTCGCGCATTGCAATTTATCATAGCTTGCTAGTTATTAATTGCGGGATGGCGGAGCGCGTATTCGGCTGTACAATGGCGACACAGCGCATTGCAGCGCGCAGAGGTCTCCACGCCTTGTCGATTGTCGCGAGCCTAATTAAACTGCTGATATTCGCCGCCGTGGTTGTTGCGGCCTATGGGGTCTACGATCCCTCCGCCGTCGCCCGTTTCGCGCCTACGCTCGCTCCTTACGCCATCGACGCGCATGCCTACTTGCCGACCATGGTCACTGGGGAGAAGGCGACCGCGGTCGCTGCTCCGCCGATGCCGCCGCGCCCGCCGGTGTCCGTGGTGGTCGCGCCAAGCGAGCGCAAGACGGTGCCCTGGATTATCGGGGAAATCGGCACCGCTCAGGCGATCGCGAGCGTGGCGCTGCGTCCGCATTTCGATGCCACGGTGGAAAAAGTTCTGGTCGCGGACGGCGCCGAAGTGAAAGCGGGCGACGTGCTGATCCGCCTCGATTCGCGCCAGACCGAAGCGCAGCTCGCGGGCGCGCAAGCGCAACTCGCCAAGGACGAGGCCCAACTCGCCCAGGCGCAGCGCGACGTGTCGCGATACACCGACCTCGTCTCTCGCTCCGCCACTCCGGTCCTCAACCTCGACAACGCCAAGACCGCGGTCGCCACCGCGCAAGCCGCGATCCTCGGCGACAAGGCGGCCATCGACAACATCAAAGTGACGCTCGGCTGGTACACGATATCAGCGCCGATCACCGGGCGCGTCGGCGTCGTCAACATCAAAGAAGGCAACGTCGCCAAGGCCGGCGACAATAGCGCCGCCGGCATTTTTGGCACGATCAACCAGATCTCGCCGATCTACGTCGCTTTCTCTGTGACTCAGACCCTGCTGCCGGCGCTTCGTGAAGCCATGTCGGGGAGCGCCAAGGTGATCGCGACGCCGCAAGGATCGAAGCGGGGCGTCGAGGGCAAGCTTGCGATCCTGGACAACCAGGTCGATGCGACCACCGGCACGATCGTCGCCCGCGCCGAATTCGAGAACAAAGACGAGCAACTCTGGCCCGGACAATTATGTGACCTGACGCTGACGATCCGGGACGAGCCAAACACCGTCGTCGTGCCGCGCGAAGCGATCCAGATCGGCCAGAACGGCAATTTCGTGTTCACAATCGTCGATGGCAAAGCGCATGTGACGCCGATCGAGGCGGGGCGTACGCAAGGCGGGGAGACGGTGATTATCTCGGGGCTCAAGGGCGGCGAGACGGTCGTCGTCGACGGCGCGCTACTGCTCATCGAAGGATCGCGTGTCGAGACCCGCGAAGCCCCGAAAGGAGCTAGCTGATGTCGCTGCCTGAACTCTGCATCCGTCGGCCGGTGATGACTAGCCTGCTGATGCTTTCCTTCATTGTGTTCGGCCTGTTCGGCTACAAGCAACTCCCAGTTTCCGCGCTGCCCCGGGTCGACTTCCCAACCATCGCTGTCAATGCGAACCTGCCCGGCGCGAGCCCGGAAACGATGGCCTCCTCGATCGCTGGTCCGCTCGAGCGCGCGTTCGCGACGATTCCGGGCATCAACATGATGACCTCGTCGTCGGCGCTCGGCACGACGCAGATCGTCATGCAATTCGACCTCGACCGCAACATCGACGGCGCGGCGCTCGACGTGCAGTCCAACATTTCAGCAACCTTGCGCAAGTTGCCGCCACAACTGCCGGCCCCGCCTAGCTTTCAGAAGATCAATCCGGCCGATAGTCCGATCATGTTCATCGGCCTCGTCAGCGACACCCTTCCGTTGACCAAAGTCGACGACTACGCCGAACAGGTTTTCTCCGAGCAAATCTCGCAGATCGCCGGTGTCTCGCAAGTGTTGGTGTTCGGTCGACAAAAATTCGCGGTGCGCGTCTCGGTCGATCCTGACAAGGCGGCCGCGCGAGGTCTGACGCTCGATCAGGTCAGTAATTCCATCGCTCTGGCCAATTCCTCGACACCGGTAGGCGCCCTGCTTGGCAGGCGTCAGAACGTGACGGTCGATGCAACCGGCCAGATGGATCACGCCGACGAATACAAAAATCTGGTGGTCGCCTGGCGCAACGGTTCGCCCGTGCGCCTGAACGAGATCGGCGACGTCTACGATTCAGTCGAGAACAAGCAGATCGCCGCCTGGTTCGGCGCGAAGCGCTCAATCGTGCTGGCGGTGTTTCGCCAATCCGACGCCAACACGGTCGACGTGGTCGATAACGTAAAGTCCAAGATCCCCTATTTCACCTCACAGCTTCCACCCTC
>JAYTRP010000728.1:0-23731 GCA_043746145.1 Hyphomicrobiales bacterium
GACTTGACCTGCTTGACCAAGCGCTGACGGAAGCGAACACAGGCCGGATTTTAGTTTTGTATGACCCGTGTCTAATTGCGGTAGCGCGGGCGCTAGCTGGGAATCAACCGCCTTCAATTGGCTTGGCGGCCTGGAAAAAACAGGCGAGTAGCGCGCTGTCTGTGTACCGTTTGAATAGCCATCGCATAGTTTTTGCTTCCGCCGCCGCAATCGAGGCCGCGCCCCAGCAGTTTCAAACCTCCCTATCGCAGCATTTTAAACTTTCACGAGATCTGGAAACAATAACGGCGCCGGCCGCCCCTGACTGGAACGCTTGGCATTTGGTGCTTGCGAGCCAAGCCCTAATGCGTGATTCGGAAGCATTGTTGTTAGATCACGAGTTGGAGGCGGCTGCGCTGCCGTTGCAACCAATTTTGGGTGACGCAGACGAGGCTTTCGCCGAGTTTAGTGCAGCGGTTGCTATTCGCGAGTTGCTATCGCAACAACTCGCTAACGTACAAAGCGAGCTTCGCGAACACTTGAGTTCCGCCGCTGCTCAAGCCAACACCACGACTTTGGCAGAAATCACAGGCATTTCCACCAACGCCGGCGTGATGTGGGAAGACGCCGCCGGCAAGACTACAGAAAGGACGGTGGAAGCGCTACTTCGTCAAGGAGACCCCGATCAGCCGGTTGAAATCGTCTGGCCGCTTTCCATTGGTTTTGGCAGTTGGGAAGGTCCATATCCGCAGTGGAACATGCCCAATCCCGTCCGTTGGATAATAAGTCGCCATGCTACCCTGATGATTGAATCCGCAGTCCCCGGCGACTTTCTTCTGACTTTCCGTTATAGGTGCTTTGTTGCCGAACAGGGAACAGAAATAAGTGTCAACGGAGATATTGTTGGTCGCCTTGAAATTAGCTCCGATTACGATGAATTTTGCAATGCTTCCATTAAAATATCTCTTGTGTCAGGAATAAATAAGGTACTAGCTCGATTTTTTGAAAGTAAGAATGAGGATACATCTTCGGCACGCGAATTAGTTCTTTTGATAGAGGATGTTTTCCTAGAGCTGCTAGCAGAAGATATTAAATGAGAGAGGGTTGCGGCATTTCGGGATAGCCCATAGCGACCTGAAGCAAAACTCCAGGCAGGCCCTACGAAAACTACCGCGAGCGCACGTTTCACCCTACCCTTGGCTACAGCTTCGAAAGCCTCTGACCGTCAACGCTCGACTAATTGTCAAATTCTATACAGCCAGATCACAGCCGCCAGGTTCAACAGGGCAGTCGCGGCAGGACCGAGAGTTTTCATCCGATCTTTGATTATCACTCCTATAAATGCGTCAAAGGCCTGAACCATAGTCATGCTGCAAGCGACGGCGAGCAGCCATGAAGTCGAACCGGTAAAAAAAGGAATCGCGCTAACGATAACTAAAGCTCCGCTCCGCGCACACGCGTAAAACGCCATAATCTTAGCCTCGTCGGCGTTGTTGAGAGCCGCCGCGATGGAATATCCCAGGCTGACGAGCGCGCTAATCGCGGTAATCGACGCGCAGACGATGAAGGGCACGGTCATTCAGTCACTCACCTTCGAGGCTAATTTTTCCTGTGCAGAGAAGGATACAGGAACTCGTTCCCGGCGCGCAGATCTAACCATTGCCAGCAGGCGGTGCGCCTCAATTGCCGGCCCTCGCGCTGCTTGCGGAGCAAATCACTCCCTTTCGCCGTCGATTGCTAGCAACAGCCGGCCCGGCTTGATCGGCGCGCAAATGACACCGCTCATCCCAGCAAGTCCGGCCGCCGTTCGCGCGTAATCCTCTGCGCTTCCGCCCGCCGCCACGCCGCAATCCGCGCGTGGTCGCCCGACAGCAGCACGTCGGGAATCGCCATGCCAGCGTATTCGCGAGGGCGCGTGTAGTGCGGATATTCCAGCAGGCCCTGTTCGAAACTCTCCTCAGCGCCGGATTCCGGTTTGCCCATCACGCCAGGGATCAAGCGCACGCAGGCGTCGAGAATGGCGAGCGCGGCGATCTCGCCTCCCGAGAGCACGTAATCCCCGATCGAAACCTCGATCAGCCCTCGCGCCGCAATGATCCGCTCGTCCACGCCCTCGAAGCGCGGGCAGAGAATCACCAGCCCCGGCCCCTGCGCCCAGGCGCGGGCCAGCACTTGCGTGAACGGCGCGCCCCGCGGGCTCATAATTAGGCGCGGGCGAGGATCGTCGCCCGGCGCGGCGGCGTCGAGCGCCTGCCCGAGCACGTCCGCGCGCATCACCATGCCCGGACCGCCGCCCGCTGGCGTGTCGTCGATCGCGCGATGGCGCCCGATCCCATGCTCGCGGATGTCGCGCGCCTCGCACGACCATAGGCCACGCGCCCGCGCATCGCCCGCGAGGCTGAGGCCAAGCGGTCCGGGAAACATGTCGGGAAACAGCGTGAGGAGGGTGGCGGCGAACATGGCGCCGTTCTACCCTCGCCAGCGTAAAGCGGATAGCTCCCGCTTCGCCAGGAGACATCGCCATGGATCTGCGTCCGACCCTCGATGCGCCCGACGACGACCCATATGTCTGGCTGGAAGATATCGATGGCGAGCGGGCGCTGGCCTGGGTCGACGCAGCCACAGCGGCGACGATCCGGCGCTTTGGCGGCGAGCGGGTCGCGCGCGACGCCGCAACGCTGGCCGCGATCTTCGACCGCAAGGACAAGATCGCTTACGTACGACGCCGTGGCGCCGACGCCTATAACTTCTGGCAGGACGCCGAACATCCCCGAGGGCTTTGGCGTCGTACGCCGTGGAGCGCCTACCGCGAGGGTGAGCCCGCATGGGAAATCCTGCTCGACCTCGACGCGCTTGCTCGCGACGAGAGCGAAGACTGGGTCTGGGCTGGCGCGGCGACGCTGCCGGGCGACCGGGCTCACGCGATCCTTTCGCTCTCGCGCGGCGGCGGTGACGCGAGCGTCGAGCGCGAGTACGACCTCGACGCCAAGCACTTTGTCGCGGACGGGTTTCGCCTTCCCGAGGCGAAAACCAGCCTCTGCTGGATCGACGCCAACGCGCTATTCGTAACAAGCGCGCTCGGCGAGGGCATGGCGACGCGCTCGGGCTATGCACGCACCATACGCCTATGGCGCAGGGGCGAGCCGTTCGAAAGTGCGGTCATCGTCCACGAGGGCGTGGCGGAGGACATATCCGTCTCGGCCGGCGTCGACCGCAGCACCGGCGCGCCGCGCTGGGTATTCGAGACCAGCAGCGGGTTTTTCGACAGCGACCTCTGGATCGGCGACGCCAAAGCGCAAGCTCACGTGCCGATCCCCGCAGATGCGGTGAAAGACGTTTTCAAAGATTGGCTTATCGTAAAGCCGCGAACGCCTTGGACGGTCGGCGGCAGGACGTTCGCGGTCGATAGCCTGATCGTAACGCGGCTCTCGCTATGTCTGGCGGGCGCGCCTGAGTTCCAGGTGCTGTTCACGCCCGGTGAGCGACGCACTCTCGGATCATTCTTCTTTTGTGGATCGAAGCTCGTGCTGGGGATTTTCGACGATCTCAAGCCAAGCTTTGAAACCTTGACGCCTACCGAGGGCGAATGGACGCGCGCCCCGGTTCCCGGGCTGCCCGAGCTTGGAGTCGTGGACATCTCCAGGCTGGACGTGGACGATGCGGACAGCAACGGCGAGGCGCTGGTCTATGTGCAAGACCCGCTGACACCGCCAGAACTGCGCGTCGTTCAACTCGATGCGGCGGAGATCGCCGCGCCCGCGCTGCTCAGCCGCATGCCCGCGCTGTTCGACGCCTCCGGCCTGGAAACCACGCGGCACGAGGCGATCTCGATCGACGGCGAGCGTATCCCCTACTTCCAAGTTGGACCGCGTGTCAGCGATGGCGGCGCCTTCGTTCACATGACGGGCTACGGCGGATTTGCGATTTCCGAAAAGCCGACCTACCGCTCCTCGATCGGCAAGCTCTGGCTCGAGCGCGGCGGCGTCGGCGTGGTCGCCAACATTCGTGGCGGCGGGGAATTTGGCACGCGTTGGCACGACGCGGGCCGCGGCGAGCGCAAGCGGTTGAGCCACGACGATTTCGCCGCCGTCGCCGCCGACCTCGTCGCGCGTGGCGTCACGATCCCGGGCCGAATCGCGGCCGAGGGCGGCTCCAACGGGGGCATCCTGATCTCCAACATGCTGACCCGCTATCCCGAGCAGTTCGGCGCATTGTTCTGCACGATCCCGCTGATCGACATGCGCCGCTACACCAAGCTACTGGCCGGGGCGAGCTGGATCGACGAATACGGCGACCCCGACAAGCCTGAACAATGGGCTTATCTCAGCGGCATCTCGGCCTATCACGCTGCGGTCCCCGGCAAAGTTTACCCGCCCATCCTGATCGCGACGTCGCGGCGCGATGATCGCGTCCATCCCGGCCACGCGCGCAAGATGGCGGCTAAGCTACAGGCGATGAACTATCCCGCCTATTTCTATGAGCCTGCAGCGGGAGGCCACGGCTACGGCAAGGACAATAAGGAGCGCGCCGCCTTCATCGCGCTAGGGCTGAATTTCCTATGGGAGACGATCGGCGGTCCTCGCTAAAGCGTTAGCCTCGCAAGCTTGCCGGCATCGCAGACCTTTGTCATAAGCCGACTTATGAACTCTTCCGAAGCGGCGAGCCACCGCGGAAAATTCCTCGCGATGGCCGTCGTCGCCGGAGGCGTGGTCGCCAACATCTACTTCAGCCAGCCCATGCTGCCGCTGATCGTGGCGGACCTGCACGCGTCGGCCGGCGCGATCGGGCTGATCCCCGCCTGCACCCTTGCGGGCTTTGCGGCGGGCCTCGCGATCCTGGTGCCGCTCGGCGACCGGATCGATCGCAAAAAAATCGTGCTGGCCCAGATCGGCTTCGCGGCCCTGTTCACGCTTGCCTCCGCGCTGGCGCCTAATTTTCCGGTGTTGCTCGCGGCGTCGCTCGGCCTTGGCTTCGTGAGTTGCGTGCCGCAACAAATGGTGCCTTTCGCCGCGGCGATCTCGCCGCCGGAATCGCGCGGCCGCTCCGTCGGAATGGTCGTCTCGGGAATCATGATCGGCTTGCTGATGGGTCGCACCGTCGGGGGCGCCCTATCGTCGCTAACGGGCTGGCGCGCGGTATTCGGGCTCGCATCTGTGTTCATGATCGCCGTCTTCATCGTGACGGCCTACCTATTGCCTAGGGGGAAGCCGACGACGGACCTCTCCTATGGCCGGCTGATGGCCTCGCTCTGGGCGCTGTGGCGCGATCACCCGCCGTTGCGCAGCGCCATGGCCTCGCAGACGCTGCTGTGGATCGCCTTTAATGCTTTCTGGGTCAATCTCGCCGCGCTACTCGTGAATTCCTACGGACTCGGTCCCTTCTGGGCGGGCGCTTTCGGGGTCGTCGGCCTGGTCGGCGCATTCGCCGCCACCGTGGGTGGCCGCGCGAGTGATCGGGTGGGATCGCTCAAGGTGCTGACATTCAGCGCCGCCTGCGTCACTCTTTCTTATGTTGTGATGTTTGCGGCGCCCGTCTCGTTAATCGCGATCGTCGCGGGCGTAATCCTGCTCGATCTCGGTTGCCAGTCAGCGCTGGTCGCCAACCAGACCCGCATTTTCGCGCTTGATCCCAAGGCGCACGGCCGCATCAACACGCTATTCATGACCTCGATCTTTCTCGGCGGCGCCGGCGGGGCGGCGTTGAGCGGCTGGCTGATGGCGCGTTACGGTTGGCACGGCGTCGCCAGCCTCGGCTTGGCCGCCGGCTTGGGCGCGATGGCCGTGCAAGCGCGTGCGAAAGCGTAGGTCTACTAGTCCAGCGCCGCCCCGCCTAAATCCTTGCCCAGCGTCCGCGCCAACGCCTCCACCACGATTTTGTGGTCATCGCGCTGCGGCAGCCCGGAAACCGTCACCGCCCCGATGCAGCCGACGCCATTGACGAAGATCGGGAAGCCGCCGCCATGCACCGCGAAATCCCGATCGGGCAGCGCGCCGAGATCGTAAAGCGTCTTGCCTTCGTCGGCGAGCTTAAGTCCGAGTGCGTAGGTCGAGCGCTGGAAGCGGAACACGGAATTGCGCTTGCGCCGCGCCCAGTCAAAATTCTCCGGCCTTGCGCCCGGCAATGCGAAGCTCAACATAAGCATAGCATAGGTGCGGATATCGACGACGATGGGCGCATCGAGCGCCTCGCCGGCTTCCCGTAGCGAAACGCCGAGCCGCCACGCGACATCAGCGTCAAACGTCGCGAAGCGCAGCATCTCCTCCTGCAGGGCGATGCGGCGCAGATCCTCGGCGATATCCATGTGTGCTCCTGGCTTCAGCCGAGTTGCTTCTCGAGCGCGTCTAGCGTGCGATAACAGGGCAGCACCTGGGCGACGCTCGCGTTCGGCTCGCGTCCCTCGCGGATCGCGGCGAAGAACTCGCGATCCTGCAACTCGATGCCGTTCATGCTGACATCGACCTTGGAGACGTCGATCTTCTCGTCCTTGCCGGTGAAAAGATCGTCGTAGCGCGCGAGATAAGTCGCGTTGTCGCCGATGTAGCGGAAGAAGGCGCCGAGCGGGCCGTCGTTGTTGAACGACAGCGAAAGCGTGCAGATCGCGCCATTCTCCGCCTTGAGCTGGATGCTCATATCCATCGCGATGCCGAGCGTCGGATGGATCGGCCCCTGCACCGCGTTGGCTTTCACAATCGGCGAGCCGCATTGATAGGCGAACAGATCGACGGTGTGCGCCGCGTGATGCCAGAGCAGATGGTCGGTCCAGGAGCGCGCCTGGCCTAGCGCATTCATGTTGGTGCGGCGGAAGAAATAGGTCTGCACGTCCAGTTGCTGGATATGAAACTCGCCTGCGGCGATGCGCTTATGCACGAACTGATGGCTGGGGTTGAAGCGACGAGTGTGGCCGCACATCGCGACGAGGCCGGTCTTCTCCTGCATCGCGACCACCGCTTCGGCCGCCTTCAAGGAATCAGCGAGCGGAATTTCGACTTGCACGTGCTTGCCGGCTTCCAGGCATTGGATCGTCTGCGCTGAATGCATCTGGGTCGGCGTAGCGAGAATCACGGCGTCGAGGCCGGGCTGCTTCAGGGCTTCCGCCAATTCAGTCGTGCAATGGCCGACGCCGTATTTGCTGGCGGCTTCGCGCGTCTTGTCGAGTTCACGCCCGACCAGCGAGATCACCTCGATTCCGTCGATCAGCTTGATCGCGTCGAGATGCTTGAGGCCGAAAGCGCCCGCGCCCGCTAGCGCAACCTTGATTGTCTTACTCATCAATGTTTCCTCGTGTGTTCGCCGCCAACCGTCACGCTCTCGTCGAAGCCGCAGGCTCGCCGGCTGGCGAAATCGCGCGCTAGCGGCGCCGATCGCGGCCGCGAGCACGTCTAAGAGGTTCGGCGCTCACTAGGCGCTCAACCCCTGGGGCTTGGTTATGCTGCTTCCAGGATGAGGTGGCCGACCGCCGTGTTCGACGCGGGGACGTGATAGAAACGATGCGCGACCTTGGGCGCCGGGCCGCCCGCGACATCCGCCATCGCGCCACGAGCAATCAGCCACATCACGAGTTCAATGCCCTCGCTGCCGGCCTCGCGGACATAGTCGATATGCGGCATGGCGGCGAGGCCCTTGGGATCGGCGATCAACCTGTCGAGAAACTGTGTGTCCCATTCCCGGTTGATCAGGCCCGCGCGCGGACCCTGCAGCTGATGGCTCATGCCGCCCGTGCCCCAGATCTGCACGTTGAGCGGCTCGTCGTAGCTCTCGATTGCGCGGCGGATCGCCTGCCCTAGCGCGAAACAGCGCGAGCCCGACGGCGCCGGATATTGAACCACGTTAACCGCGAACGGAATGATTGGGCAGGGCCAGGCTTTCGGCTGGCCGCACATCAGGCTCAGCGGCACGGTGAGGCCGTGGTCGACATCCATATTGTTGACGATCGTGAGATCGAAATCCTGCTGGATGACGGACTGGGCGATGTGCCCGGCCAGCGCGGGATGGCCGATCACGTTGGGCACCGGGCGAGGTCCCCAGCCTTCATCGGCGGGCTTGTATTCCGCCCCGACGCCGATCGCAAAGGTGGGGATGAGGTCGAGGCTGAACGCCGTCGCATGATCGTTATAGACGAGGAAGATCACGTCGGGCTTCTGTTCCGCAAGCCACTTCTTGGAAAAATCGTAACCCTCGAACACCGGCTTCCAGTAAGGCTCCTGAGTCTTCCCGAGGTCGAGCGCGGCGCCGACGGCGGGAATGTGAGAGGTGTAGACCGACGCTGTGATCCTGGCCATGTCAGACTCCCTTGTGTCCTGCCGAGTCTTGCTTGTGCTCTGCCGAGTCTTGCTTGTGTCCCGAGGAGTCTTGCTTGTGTCCCGAGGAGCCTTGCTTGTGTCCCGAGGAGCCTTGCGGTTGGCTCTCGGGTTGCGCATCGCCGTGCTCGCCTAAATGCCGGTTGCCCTCGATCGATCGCCCGCCGCCAATCATCATGCCACGGTATTCATCCTCGGTCATGCCGGTCATGCTGCCCGCCATTTGCTGAAAGCTGCGGCCGTCGGTGGCCCCGATCTTGGCGAGGACATAGATGTTGCCGCCGAGAGCGATGCAGCGGTTGAGATCGCGGTCGAGCACGGCCTGCTTCTGCTCCTCGCCCATCGCCCATTCATCGAGATAGGCGCGCTCGTCGGCCTTGAACCGCACCCGATTGGGCGCTTTCATCAGCGACATGCAGAACTGATTGAGCCAATAGCCCTTGCGCGATTGCTCGGCGTCGAAGATCGTCGTGCCGGGAATGTCGAGGTAGGGTTTATCGAGCGACATCGTCAACTCCTCTCTTCAGGCCAATAGAGCCGCATCGGGTTTTCAACCAAAAGCTTTGTTTGAAGCTCGGTGGTCGTCGCGATCTCAGCGATGAAATCGACCAGCAATCCGTCGTCGGGCATGTGCCCCTTGAGATTGGGATGCGGCCAATCCGTGCCCCAGAGCACACGATCGGGAAACTCCTCCACGATGCGGCGCGCGAAAGGCGCGACATCGCGAAAGGGAGCTTGCTCCCCGTTCAGCGCGGGCGGTCCGGAAACCGACAGGCGCTCGGGGCAGGAAACTTTGCTCCAGACATTGGGATGATCGCGCATGAACTTCAGGAACAGCGAGAATTCAGGCCCATCGATCGGCTTGGAAACGTCAGGCCGGCCCATATGATCGACCACCACAGTGGTTGGAAGCACCGTGAAAAAATCCCAAAGTTCGGGAAGATCGACCGCCTCGAAATAGATCACGACCTGCCAGCCAAGTTTGGCGACGCGATTGGCGATCTCCAACAATTCGTCCTTCGGCGTGAAATCCACGAGCCGCTTGACGAAGTTGAACCGCACGCCCCGCACGCCCGCGTCGTGCAGACGATGCAGCTCCTCGTCAGACACAATACGCTTCACGGTCGCCACGCCGCGCGCGCGGCCGCCCGCTGCGATGCACGCATCGACCATCGCGCTATTGTCGGCGCCGTGGCAGGTCGCCTGCACGATCACATTGCGCGCAAAGCCCAGATGATCGCGCAACGCGAACAATTGTTGTTTGCTCGCGTCGCAAGGCGTGTATTTGCGTTCGGCCGCGAACGGGAATTGCGCGCCCGGGCCGAACACATGGCAATGCGCGTCGACGCTTCCTGCCGGCAGGCGAAAGCGCGGGCGGCTGGGGCCGTCGTACCAGTCGAGCCAGCCGGGTGTCTTTTCATACGGCCCGCTGACGGGCTTTTGGGTCGCGCTCAAGCGGCCGCTCCTTCAATCAATGTATTTGAGGCCGGCTTTCTCGAGCGGCTCGCGCATCTTGTACATGTCGAGCCCGAGCACGCCCGAGGCGAACTTGTCGCGTTTCTCAGCTTCATTCGCCTCACGCGCTGCGGCGGCCTCGGCGATCCGAGCGACCCAGGCGGCGGGCACTACCACCACGCCGTCGTCGTCGGCGACGATCGCATCGCCGGGATTGATCGCGGCGCCCGCGCAGACCACCGGGATGTTCACCGAGCCTAGCGTCGCCTTGATCGTGCCCTTGGCGCTGATGTTCTTGCTCCAGACCGGGAAGCTCATCTGCGTCAATGTCTTCACATCGCGCACGCCGGCGTCGATGATCAAGGCTCGCGCGCCCCGCGCCTTGAAGCTGGTCGCGAGGAGGTCTCCGAAAAAGCCGTCGGTATTTTCCGCGCTGAGCGCCGCGACGACGATGTCGCCGGGCTGGATTTGTTCGGCGACGACATGCATCATCCAATTGTCGCCGGGGTGCAGCAGCACGGTCACGGCGGTACCCGAGACGCTGGCGCCGGCGTAGATCGGGCGCATGTAAGGTTTCATCAGACCGACGCGGCCCATCGCTTCATGAACCGTGGCGACGCCATATTGGGCGAGGCGCTCGGTCGCCGCCGCGTCGGCGCGGACGATGTTGCGTTTGACGATGCCGAGTTCAGTCATGCGGTTCTCCCAACGATCTCTTCTCTGGAGACGGACGACTAATGTCCCCTGGCCTTGAGCGCGGCGTCGAGGCGGGGATAGACGCGCCTCGCGTTGCCCTCGTAGATCTGGTGACGCTGCTCCGCATCGAGGTTCAGCGTGTCCTCGATGTAGCGCTTGGTGTCATCGTAGTAATGGCCCGTCTCTGGGTCGATCCCGCGCACGGCGCCGATCATCTCGCTGGCGAACAGCACGTTCTCAACCGGGATGACCTTGGTCAGCAGGTCGATGCCGGGCTGGTGATAGACGCAAGTGTCGAAGAAGATGTTGTGGAGCAAATGGTCCTTCAACAGCGGCTTCTTGAGTTCCTGCGCCAGCCCGCGATAGCGGCCCCAATGATAGGGCGCGGCGCCGCCGCCATGGGGGATGACGAACCGGAGCGTCGGGAAATCCTTGAACAGGTCGCCCTGGATGAACTGCATCACGGCGGTGGTGTCGGCGTTGATGTAATGAGCGCCGGTGGTGTGAAAGCAAGCGTTGCAGCTCGTCGAGACATGCACCATCGCGGGGATATCGTACTCGACCATCTTCTCGTAGATGGGATACCAATGGCGATCGGTCAGCGGCGGGCTGGTCCAATGGCCGCCCGAGGGGTCCGGATTCAGGTTGATCCCGACGTAGCCGTACTCCTTCATGCATTTTTCGAGTTCGGGAATGCAGGTTTTTGGATCGACGCCGGGGCTTTGCGGCAGCATGGCCGCCCCGATGAAATGGTCGGGGAACAGCGTCGAGACGCGATAGCAAAGCTCGTTGCAGATCGCGGCCCAAGTCGACGAGATCTGAAAGTCGCCGATGTGATGCGCCATGAAGCTCGCGCGCGGGCTGAAAATGGTGAGATCGCTGCCGCGCTCTTTCATCAGCCGAAGCTGGTTCATTTCGATCGATTCGCGAAGCTCGTCGTCGCTGATGCGCAACTCGCTGGCTTTCGGCATGGCTGACGGGTCTTTGATGCCGGCGATCTGACGGTTGCGCCAGTTCTCCAGCGCCCGGGGCGCTGTCGTGTAATGGCCATGGCAATCAATGATCATCGGGCGAATTCCTCTCCAGGGCCGATCGACCCCCGGCGCGGTCGTGCCGCCGCTTGTTCTCTTATGGTAGCGGACTCGCACGGTCGCGCAAGCGAGCGTGCGAGCCTTGTCGCTATTGTGCGAGTCCGTGGCTTTGGATTGACAGGGCGACACGAAGAAATGAAGGCGTTGGGCGTCATGCGTCGCATGAAAAAAATCGATCAGTGCTAGGCGCGTGCGGGTTTGGCGGCCCCCCCACCCCCCGCATCATCCATTGAGAGTACGCGCGCGTAGATAGATTTTGGAGGAAATGATGCGCGCTGTGCTGCTAACCTACGTCTTCGCTATCATTGTCATGATCGGCGTGGACGCCGCCTGGCTAAGCGTAATGGCCGACAAGATCTATCGCCCGTCGATCGGCGACGCTATGGCGAAGAGTTTTTCGCCCGCGCCGGCGGTGATCTTCTATCTCATCTACGTCTTCGGCTTGACGGCGCTTGCGGTTTTCCCGGATTGGGGCGCCCCGGCGAGGCCTGCGCTGGTCGCCGCCGCTCGAGGAGCGGTGTTCGGGCTATGCGCTTACGCCACCTATGATCTGACCAATCAAGCGACCTTAAAACAATGGTCTACGACTCTTACTGTGACCGATATGGCCTGGGGGACTTTCCTCTCGGGTCTGGCCGCCTTCGCCGCTGCGCTGCTCTATGCGTATCTGACCGTTAATTCCGGGGAGGTTGGGGCCAAAATTCGCTGACGCGTCGGGCATAGGCGGCGAAGGCTTCGGGGCGCGACCGTTTAAGGTGTTCCTCAAGCGGCGGAACACCGGAGACGTAAACCAGCAACCCATAAATCGTGATAGGCGCCAAAATCGCGATCCAGCCCCAAGGATAGTCCGAGCCTATTGCAACGATGGGAAATCCCACCCATCCCAGCCATTCGAAGAAATAGTTGGGATGGCGAGACCAGGACCAGAGTCCGGTGTCGCATATCCGCCCTCGATTGCCGGGCTGGCGCTTGAAGCTGGCCATCTGCCGGTCAGCGATCGTTTCTCCGACCAAAGCGGCGGCGAAGATTGCCAATCCCAGCGCGTCGCGCGCGTCGGGAGCTGCGCGAGACGCCCCCGCAGCGACATAGGACGCCGCCGCGAGCGGCCATGACGCAATCGCTTGCGCCTGTAGGAAAAAGAACATCCGACGCGGCGCGGACGATCCCCATTGCTCCTTCAGCGCGGCGTAGCGCGGATCGTCGCCGGCGCCAGCGCGTTGCCAGGCATAGGCGCCAAGCCGCAACGCCCAGATCAGGAGAAAGCTCGCGACGATCGCTTTGCGGACGACGGGCCCATTCGCAAAAGCAACGCAAGCGAGCGATGCGGCGCCGGTAGCGATCGCCCAGACGCCGTCTATTCGGCCGGAGCGTCCGCTCGACAGGGCGATCCAACAGGCGATGGACATGGCGACCGCGAGGAATGCCGCGACCGCGATCGCAAAGACGATCACGACCATGCTTACAGACCCATGAGCGGCTGCATCAGGTGGGCGATCCATCCGGTTAACCGCATGCGCCCCTCGACCGAGGCAAGGATCACACATTCGTGCCCCGCATCGACGATTGGCTGATGCTCGATATCGGAATCCATCTCGATCAGATCACCGACATCGTAATGCCCGAAGCGATCGGAAAACGACCCCGTAAGCACCTGAGTATATTCTTCGCCGCGATGACCGTGGTGCGGCATCTTCTGCCCGGGCGCGGCCTTGATCATGATCAGGTTGGCGCCGGGATCGTGCGGCAGTTTCAAATTACGCCACTGAAGGGCGGGCGTGATGTACCTCCAGCGGCCGAGCGGCAGAATGTCGAGCGGCGCGGGATATTCCGGGTTCAGCACGATCCGGCGCGCAGGCTCCCGCCCCGGCTCCTCCAGGCGCCCCAACGTTCGCGCGAAGGCGTCGGGGCTCAAGCGAACCGGCGCCATTTCTTCCAGCAGCACGCCGCCGACCGCCTCGAACGCGCGCGCGCGTTTTCGGCATGCGGCGCAGCCGGCCAAATGCGTTGCGACGACGAAGCGCGGGCCGGCGCTTAGCGCGCCCGCGGCGATACGCGCCAGCGTGTCGTCGTGGGGATGATGGGTCACCAATCACTCTCCAGATGAGTTCTAAGTTTCGCCATGGCGAGCCGCACGCGCGACTTCACCGTCCCAAGAGGAATGCCGAGTTCTCGCGCGATCTGAGCGTGCGGCTTCTCGGAGTAAAACGACATACGCAAGGCCGTCGCCTGTTCCGGGGAAAGATCGCTGATTGCTTTGCGGACCCGCGCCTCGCGCTCGTTCGTAAGCGCAAAATCCTCGACGGATTCTCCGATCTCGGGAGGAATGTCGCTAAGCGCCGCAGCGCCGTTGCGGCTGCGTATCGCCCGCCGGGCCTGGTCGGTCCTGAGATTTCGGGCGATCGTAAAAACCCAGGTGCCGACGCCGGCTTGCCGGGGATCGTAGAGCGCAGCCTTTCGCCATACGGTGACCATAGCTTCTTGTGCGATCTCTTCCGCCTCGGACGGGGTAAGGCCGCCCCGTTGCAGAAAACTTGCCACACGAGGGGCGAAATAGTGAAAAAGCTTGCCAAAAGCAGCGCGGTCGCGATCCCTTGCGACCTCGCCTATCCATGCTCTTAAATCGTCCGGAGATGTGACCAGATCGCCCATGATGGCGCAGTTATTCCGAAAAGTGCGTCGGCGGGCAAGTTCAAAGGCCATCCAGCCGCTCCTTAATCCTGTCTTCCTACGGTCGTCGCGGGTAAACGGATCAAATTTGATCCGCGCCCTGTTTGCGGCCGTACATCGGAATACGAAGGAAATTTGATGACCAATGCTCGCGCCCAACGCGCCCAGGTCGCCGTGATAGGCGCTGGCATCTCCGGGCTGAGCGCCGCCTGGCTGCTTTCGCAGAGTGTCGAGGTCACGCTTTACGAGGCGCAAGATCGGCTTGGCGGACACAGCGATACGTTCGACGTTGACGGCGTCGGGGTGGATTGCGGTTTCATCGTCTATAACGAGCGCACCTATCCCAACCTGACTGCGATGTTTCGCCATCTGCACATCGAGACTGCCGCAAGCGACATGTCGTTTGCGGTTTCGATCGACGAGGGGCGGTTCGAATATTCAGGTTCGGGGCCGCGCGGGCTTGTGGCGCAGAAGGCGAACGTGCTGAAGCCGCGCTACTGGTCGATGCTGAAGGACATCCTGCGCTTTTTCCGCGAGGCGCCGCGTGATGTCGGCCGCGACGATCTGGGCTCGCTCGACGAATATCTCAGCGCCCACCGTTATGGTCGGGCGTTTCGCGAGGACTACCTCTACCCCATGGCCGGCGCGATCTGGTCGACGCCCGCCATGAACGTCGGCGCATTTCCAGCAGAAAATTTCATCCGCTTCAACGTGAACCACGGCCTGCTGGATCTGACCGGGCGGCCGATCTGGCGCACGGTGATGGGCGGAAGTCGAGCCTATGTCGCAGCGCTTGCCTCCGAGATAGGCGAAGCTCGCGTTGGCCGCGGCGCGGTTCGCGTCACGCGCGAGAGCGGCGGCGTCACCGTTCAGGACGCTAGCGGCGAAACGCGAATGTTCGACCATGTCGTAATCGCGGCGCATGCGGACCAGGCGCTCGGCATGCTCGATGGGCCAACGTCCGAGGAGCGCCACCTGCTCGGCGCCTTTAACTATCTCTCCAACCAGATCATTCTCCATACGGACGCGAGAGCGATGCCGCGCCGGCGCGCCGCTTGGGCGAGTTGGAACTATCTCGCGAGCGGCGCTGGCGATGCAAGGCGCGTGTGCGTCACCTACTGGATGAACAATCTTCAGCCGCTGCCGGATAGTCCGCCGTTGTTCCTCACGCTGAACGCCTTTCAGGAGATTGAAGAGGCTCACGTGCTGCGCCGAGCGACCTACGAACACCCGCAGTTCGACGCGGGAACGTCGGCTGCGCAGAAAAAACTCTGGTCGTTGCAGGGAATCGGCAATGTCTGGTTTTGCGGCGCCTATTTCGGGTTCGGCTTTCACGAGGATGGATTGCAGTCGGGGCTAGCGGTCGCCGAGGCGATCGGCGGCGAGCGGCGACCTTGGTCGGTCGCGGGGGAGAACGATCGCCTCTGTTTCGACGCGGCGCCGCGCCGCGCGAGCGCGTTATGATCGCCCAGGGTCTCTATGTCGGGCAGGTGATGCATCGGCGTTTTCGGCCAAAGCCGCATCGCTTTGCCTATAGCTGTTTCTGGCTGGCGCTCGATCTCGACCAACTCGAACGGACCGCCCGGCGGCTGCGGCTGTTTTCGCTGGAGCGATTCAACCTGTTCTCGTTCTACGCGAGCGACCACGCCGACGGCGCACCAGGCGACCTCAAGGGCAAGATTGCTTCTCAAGCGCGCGACGCTGGGTTCGATGCTTCAGGCCGGATGGTTCTGCTGACAATGCCGCGTGTGCTTGGCTATGTCTTCAATCCGCTCAGCGTCTACTTCTGCCACGATCCATCGGGGCTTTTGACCGCAATTGCGTGGGAAGTCTCGAACACCTTTGGCGCAAGGCACACCTACATCATCGCGGTCGAGCTTAGCGCGGACGGCGCCGTCCGGCAGTCCTGCCCGAAGCTGCTGCACGTCTCGCCGTTTCTCGACATGGATATTGCCTATCAGTTTCGCGTCGAGGCGATCGGCGAGGCGCTGCGGATCGGCATTCTCGACCGCGCCGGGGATGGCGTCGTGTTTGCCGCGGCGCTGTCGGCGCAATGGCGCAACCTCGACGACCCCGCGCTGCTCGCGATATCGGCGCGCATTCCGCTGGCGACGCTGAAGGTGACGTTCGCGATTCATTGGGAGGCGCTGCGGCTATGGCTGAAGGGCGCGCGATTCCGCGCCGCGCCAGCGGGGAGCACGCAACCGATCGCGGCGCATGCGGTTAGCGCGCATGGGGAGCCTGCTCCCGCCCTCCCGCCCCTTAGTTAAGAGGCGCTACCTCTTAATCCCGGCGAATGTCAGCCCCAGGAACGCCGTCAACGACGCCGCCGAAAACAGGTTGAGGCTCATGAGCCGGCCGAGCTCTTCCGGCGACCAAACAAACAGTCCGGGCAAGCCAAGAAAACGCATGGCAACAAAGGCGGCGGCCACGAAGACCGTCACTGCGCGAGACAACCACACCTCGCCGCTCTCGAAGCAAAGCAGCGCGAGAAACGCGCAGGGCACAAGAAACGCCTCCACCCCCGAGCCTTCACCAAATACAAAAGTTTCGTAGATCGTATCGAGCGTCCCAACCAGCGGCAGGCCGGCGCGGGCCAAGAATGGCGAGCGGCGCGCCAGCAACGGCAACGCCGCAAACAGCGGAATCGACGCCAGCGTCGCCGTCGCGCGCCAGCCCCCGGAACCCACGAGCCAAGCGACATAGAGCGGGTAAACCGGCTTGTTGAACAAAATGACCCAGGCGACAGTCACGCTAGCCGCCGTCCTTGGGTCACGCGAGACGGCGGGTTGACTGGTCATCTCGCGCCCAGCGCCTTGGCGCCCTCATGGCCCACGGGCTCAGCGACGGCGCACGCAATCTGTGCTCTCTCGACAATGTCAGTGGCGGCGGCTGCGAAACTCATCGCATAGTCTCTGGGTGCAACACTCCCCTGTTACGCGGCAGCGTCACGGACGGATTGCTCTGGGATTGTCGGCAATAGTGAACCGGCGTCGTAGGGAAAGCGTAGGAACAGAATTGGGTCGCGGACTTTGTCGGACCGGCACGTTGCGGAGGTCAGGGTGTCTTTGGAAGCTCCTCTAACGGCCGATGCTACGCTACGCTCCTGGCGCATCGGCTTCGACCCGCGCGAGGCGCTGCTCGCTCATCTCGTCGCCCGCGTAAAACGAGGGCGCCTGCATGTCGTCTCGCCCGGAGGGCGAACCTACTCCGTCGGCAGAGCAGGCGACGGCGAAGAGGCGACGCTTTTCCTGCATAATTGGAGCGCGGTCTTCCGATTGATCGCCGCTGGCGATATCGGCTTCGCACAAGCGGTTATTGCCGGGGAGTGCTCTAGCCCCGATTTTGTCGCCCTGATCCGGCTTGCGGATCGCAACATCGCCGAACTTGGCGCCGTCGGCTCGACCACGGGCCTTTCGCGCTGGGCCTCGCGCGTCGTGCACTGGGCGAACGCCAACACGCGCCGAGGCAGCGCGCGCAACATCATGGCGCATTACGATCTCGGCAATGCGTTTTTCGCAAAATGGCTCGACGCCTCGATGAGCTATTCCTCGGGAATTTTTACAAAGTCATCCGACAGCCTCGAAGTCGCGCAGGCTTGCAAACTCGCTCGTATTGGCGAGTTGTTGCGCTTGTCCGGCGGCGAACAGATTTTGGAGATTGGCTGCGGATGGGGCGCACTCGCGGGGCAACTGGTCGATGCGGGCGCGAGCCAAGTGACCGCCCTGACCCTGTCGCCCGCGCAGGCGCAATATGCGCAGGCGAGCCTCGATAAATCCGGGCGCGGCGGCCAGGTCGAGGTCGCGCTTCGCGACTATCGCGACTCCTCAGGCAAGTTCGACCGGATCGTTTCGATTGAAATGTGCGAGGCGGTCGGCGAGGCGTTCCTCGCGGCGTATTTTCGCAAGATCGCGACGTCGCTGAAGGCAGGCGGCCGGGCGGTGCTGCAGATCATCACCGTGGCCGATGAACGGCTAGATTCCTACCGCAATAGTCCTGACTTCATCCAGCGCTACGTCTTCCCCGGCGGATTTCTACCCTCGAAAGCGCTGCTGCATAGTCATTTCGCCGCTGCGGGGTTGCGGCTTGTCGAGCACGATACTTTTGGCCTCTCCTATGCCCACACGCTTGCGCAATGGCGCCGCCGCTTTCACGCCAACTGGCCCGAAATCGCCGCCCTGGGCTTCGATGCCCAGTTTCGGCGCCTGTGGGATTATTACCTCGCTTACTGCGAGGCCGGCTTTCTCGCCGAGACCGTCGACGTTGGCCTTTACGCGCTCGAGCGGGCGTGAGTGAGCGCGCAACTCAGGTCGCTCCGACGTCGCGACCTTTATCGCGCCGCCTTCGCCCCCAACACGGAAACGCCCGCGTCGCGCGCCAGTCGGGCATGGTTCGCCATAGCGACCAGCATGAGGACACCTAGTCCGACGAATGCGAAATGAAATCGGGAAAGCTCCGGGTTGGGAGCGACGATCGCGCCGATCTTGATGAGCGCGGCGGCTAGCCCGATCCCGAACGCCAACCCGGCTTGAAACGAGGCGCTGAAGATCAGACTCGCCATGCTCATTTCCTGCGGAGCAACGTCGGAAAACGGCAAACTGTTCAGCGCCGTGAAATGCATCGATCGCGAGGCGCCGGAGACGGCGAGCAAAACCACGATCAGGACCGGCGGGGTTGCAGGGCTGATCAATGCGCAGGCGAACATCGTCGCCGCCTGAATGCCAGCGTTGACGATCAGCACCCCGCGAAATCCACAAAAACGCAGAATTGGCGTTGTGAACGGTTTTATCCCGATGTTTCCCAGAAAAAGCGGCGTGAGCGTCAGGCCGGCGCTGAGCGCGTCGCGCCCCAGTCCAAGCTCGAACATCAACGGCAGCAGAAATGGCACTGCCGAGATTAGCGTTCGCGCAAGCGTGCCGCCCGTGAGGCTCAGGCGGAAAGTCGGATAGGCGAGCGGCCTCGCATCGACAATGGGGTGAGGATGCGTGGCGAGGCGCCGTGCAAAGCCCCAGGCGCACAGCGCCGCAAACGCGCCAAGCCCGAGCGCCCGCAGCGCGCCGTCGTTGGCGGCAAGTTGATCGAGCCCCATCAAGGCAGCGCCAAGGGCGCCGCCCGCGAGCAGAAAACCAACAGTGTCGAAAGGCTTCGCTGGCTCCATCTCCAGTTTTGGGATCCAGCGCAGCGCGAGCAGGGCGCCAATGATCCCTAAGGGAACGTTGACGAAGAAAATGGCGCGCCAGGAAAAATAATCGGCGAGATAGCCGCCGAGCGGCGGCCCGATCAGCGGCGCCGTCAAGCTGGGCCAGGTGAGGATCGCGATCGCTCGAAGTATGCCGGGCTTGGGCGTCGTACGCAGGACCAGCAAACGCCCGACCGGCACCATCAAGGCGCCCCCGAGGCCCTGCAGCGCGCGCGCGGCAATGAAAAACACCGGCGAGTTCGCAAAGCCGCAAAGGATCGAACTCAGCGTGAACAGGATAATCGCCGAGGTGAATATCACGCGAGCGCCGAAGCGGTTGACGAGCCACGAACTCGGCAGGATGAACACGGCGATCATCAGAGAATAGATCGATACGCCGATGTTGAGGTCGACCGCCGCCACTTTCATGGTCTCCGCCATGCGAGGCAGGGCCGTGGTCAGGATCGACGCATCGAGAAACTCCATAAAGAAGGCGGCAGCGACGAGAAGCGCAAGTTTGGTCATGATTTCCGGAAGCGGCGGCTAGCTCGCCGCGAACTCTGGCTTTAGAGCGCGATACAATGATTGAAATCGGCCGCGGCGGCTTGCGAAATTTTCGGCAAGCGCGGGTTCGGGCGCCGTCACGTCGAGCGTCTCGGGAGGATGGCAGACGTCATCCGCGCGCTCGCCCGTCGCTGCGAGCCTGGCAAGGCGCGCCGCTCCAAACGCGGGGCCGGCCTCGCCGCCGCGATAGCGCACGACCTCGACGCCGAGCGCCGCTGCAATCATCCGCGTCCATAGCCGGCTTCGCGCCCCGCCGCCGATCAGGCCAACCCGTTCAATCGGGTCACCGGCCGCCTGCAGGCAGTCGCGCGCATCGGCGAGCGTCCAGGCGACGCCCTCCATGACCGCCCTGGCGAAGTCTGCCGGTTTGGTGGATTCGCTGAGTCCGAAAGCCACCCCCTTCGCGCTAGGGTCGTCATGGGGCGTCCGCTCCCCTGAGAGGTAGGGTAGAAAGATGAGCGCGCCGGGGCCGGAATAGCCAGCCGCCGCGTCGCGCTCCAGCGTCTCCACGGTCTCGCCTAGCAGACGGCCGGCGAAGGCCAGAGCGCCGGCGCCGTTGAGCATCGCGGCCATCCGGTACCAGCGCTGCGGCAGCGCGTGGGCGAAACTATGCACCAGCCGTTCAGGCGCCCCGCGATACGCGTCCGAGGCGACGATCAACTGGCTCGCGGTGCCCAGCGAAATATACGCATCGCCCTGCCGGATCGCCCCGATCGCCACGGCGCCGACCGCCGCATCGCCCCCGCCGGCGGCGATGACGACATTGCGGTCAAGCCCAAGCTCGCGCGCGACGTCGGGCCTCAGCGCGCCGGCCGCCTCGCAACCTTCCACCAGAGCGGGCAGGCGCGATCGATCCATGCCGCTTGCGGTAAGCGCATGATCCGACCAATCGCGCCGGGCTTCGTCGAGCCACCAGGTTCCCGCCGCGTCGCTCATGTCCGAGCGCTTTTCGCCTGTCAGGGCAAGCCGTAACCAGTCCTTCGGCGCGAGCACGCAGGCGACTCGCTGGGCGACCTCAGGTTCAAAGCGTGTTAGCCACAGCCATTTCGCGGCAGGAAAACTCGCCATCGCCTTGACGCCGACCTCATGTTCGAGATCGCCAAAGCGGGCATGCAATTCGCTGGCCTGCACGGACGCGCGCGCATCATTGTGCAGGATCGCCGGCCGGACCGGAACGTCGTTCGCGCCTAACGCCACAAGGCCATGCATCTGCCCCGAGAAACCCAGCGCACGCACGGCGGCGAAGGGGCTCGGGGCCAAGGCTCGCAACTGGGCGAGCGCGGAAAACATCGCGGCGCGCCACACCTCCGGATCTTGTTCAGACCAGAAGGGTTTTGGCCGATTAGGAAGGTAGGAAACGGACGCACTTGCGAGAATTTGTTCAGCGTCGTCGACGAGAACTGCTTTAAGGGCAGACGTGCCGCAATCGACGCCGATAAAATTCATAACGACAGTGTCGCGGAAATTAGTCTCGGCGCCAAGATGGACCGCGCCAAAAGTTACAACTTGTCATTCAAGCGGAATTGAGCCTGCTCAGGCGCAAATTCGGCTGGCTGCGATCATCCAGGCCGGCGGGCTCTCCTCGCGGACAGCGCTCTCCAGGATGTAACGCAAACCCGTTAGAACGGGCTGTTCGGAACCCCGCGCAGCTTTCGCCACATTCCGATGTTCCCCCGCGTCGGCTTTATCGCCGAACTCGCGAACGATGCAGGCGGCAAGCGCGCCTCGTGACATACTACGACGGGACGCGGTTTCCGAAAACGCCCGGGCGAACTCCCCCCCAATCGAATCCACCGCAGCGCGAGCTACATGGTAGTTGGAACAGGTATGAACAATCTCACGACAGATCATCTCACTTCCTCCTCACAAATGAATGTAGTGGAAGGAATAGGCAAAGATCAAGACAATGTTGTGACCGCCATACAAAAGAAATTCGCACGAAAAAGTTATTCAAGTCGATTGAATAAGAACGATTTACAGAAAGCCTAAAGTTGCACACGTCTATTGCATTGCGGCAAAAGCGTGTGCAGTGCGATTAAATCGCGGCAAGCGGATTTAACCCTGCCCGCCGCGCCCCCCGCGATGCATCAGTTCGCAGCGAACAACATCGGCTTGTCTCGGTAAAGCGCGGGAAACAGTTGCTTCAAACCCTCAATTTTCGGGATATCATTATAAGCGATATACGCCTGATCGGGATGTAACGTCGCGTAGTTCTGGTGATACCCTTCCGCACGATAGAACGCGCTTAACGGCTCTACTTTGGTGACGATCGGCGCACGAAAGGCCTTTTTAGCGTCGAGTTCGGCGATGTAGGTTTTCGCAAACTGCGCCTGTGCCGCATTTTCAGTAAAGATTTCCGAGCGGTACTGTGTGCCCTCGTCAGGCCCTTGCCGGTTTAGCTCGGTCGGATCTTGCACGACCGAGAAATAAACTTGCAGGATCTGCCCCAAGCTTACCTTGCTCGGATTGTAGGTGACTTCGACCGACTCTGCATGTCCGGTCGTGCCCGTGCTGACCTGCTCGTAACTCGGGTTAGCCGTCGTGCCCCCGGTATAACCGGCGACAGCGCGGGTGACGCCTTCCATATGCTGATAGACGCCCTGTACGCCCCAGAAGCAGCCGCCAGCGAGAACGATCGTGTCGCTAGTGGCCGACGAAGCGGCGATCGCCTGCGAAGGCGCGGGAACAACGACAGCCGTGTCCGCAGAGACGGAAAGAGTGGCGGCGGCCACGAGAGCGCCGGCGGCGGCAAAAGCGCCAAGAGAAAGCCAGGAAGTGTTTTTCATGAAATATCCTCAGTCTCAGGCGTTGCCTGGCACGAATGCCAGCGCGATTCCGTTCATGCAGTAGCGTAAATGGGTAGGCGCAGGCCCATCGTCAAACACATGGCCGAGATGGCCATCGCATTGCGTGCACGACACCGCGCTACGAGACATTCCAAGGCTCGTATCGCTCGATGCCGCGACCGCGTTTGAGAGCGGCGCCCAGAAACTCGGCCAGCCGGTGCCGCTATCGAATTTCGTTCGCGAAGAGAAAACAGGAAGGGCGCAACCCGCGCATGCGAACTCGCCCGCCCTCGTCTCGTGCAAAAGAGGGCTGGTGTAGGGACGCTCTGTCGCCGCTTGGCGCAGAACGGCGTACTGACCAGAACTCAACCGCATGCGCCATGCGTCAGCGCTAAGGACGAGCTTGTCAGCCGCCGTAGCTCCCCGGGACATGAGCGCGGTGAACGTCGCGCCGATTCCGATTTGCAACAACGCCCGTCGATCAAGCACATTGTTCTCCGTCTCACCGGGGGCTCACGGTGCTTACGACCGGAGCGGCGGCGTTGTTTCGTACGGGGAGGCGAAATACGGAAACGTGATCGTGGGTGCGCTGCGTGTGTTTGGCATGCGGGCGCAAAACTGGCCGGGCTTTCGGCTTTAGAGTCGATCCATGAAATTTGGATTCCGAATCTGTTATTGCCCCTTAAATACCGGACGCGGCCTCTTGGTTTGAACGGGCTGCAATGAACTCTCGAGGCAAACGATAGTGCAAAGCGCTGTGCGGCAATGATCACGAAAGACGTGTCGCGCTGAGGGCGCGAGCCAGTCGCTCGGAAGCCGCCAAGATCGCTGGTGTGACGCTGCAGATCGTCCGCGATTGGGTGGTCAGGTTCAACGCCGAGGGGTCTGTTGGATTGATCGACAAGACCTCGCCGGGCCGAACGCCAATCCTCAATAGCGCGTGGCGCTGTCGGCCGTATTGGAAGGCGGGCCGACTGGACGGTTCTATCAATTCGACTTCGGGCTAAGATTGGGCAG